>JBNJDY010000062.1:0-8821 GCA_051745305.1 Thermoplasmatota archaeon | reverse complement strand
TCTCGAGTTTAACGATGGAGGTACAGGTACTATGACCATAGAACTTTATGCACCGGGATATGTATCCAATGAGGAAACCGATGATTTCGAATGGGAAAAAGTTGGAGATAATGAATTGGAGATAACTGTAGATGGACAAACCGAGACTATAGAACACGAGATCAGAGATCGAGGGAAAACACTAGTGATATTTGATGATGAATTCGTGGAGTTAACGGGTTCTAACGAACTGGTATTTAACAGGGTGTAAATAACCCATTTCTTTTTTTATTTTTATTCACTCTTTTAACCGATAAATATTACCCAAAATCTTTTTATCTCGTATATAAATCTGGGAACTAAGGTGTTAAGATGGAACTCGTAGAATGTGTGCCGAACTTTTCAGAGGGCAGGGATCATGCAGTGATAGATGAGATCACGTCTGAGATCAAGAGTGTCGATGATGTAGAATTGAAAGATGTGGACATGGGAGCCGATACCAACAGGACGGTCGTAACTTTTGTTGGAAGTCCTGAGGGGGTAAAAAATGCAGCTTTTAAAGCTATCAAAAAGGCATCTGAACTTATCGATATGAGTAAGCATGAAGGCAGTCATCCCAGGATGGGTGCTACGGATGTTTGTCCATTTGTACCTGTGAAGGGTGTTACCATGGACGATTGCGTCAAGATCGCAGAGGAACTCGGTGAGAAAGTGGGTGATGAATTGGGTGTACCGATTTACCTTTATGAAGAAGCCGCTACCGAAGAGAAAAGACGGAATTTAGCCACTGTAAGGAGCGGCCAGTATGAAGGATTGGAAGACAAACTTATAGATCCAGATTGGAAACCGGATTACGGACCGGCTCAGTGGAATGAAAAGGTGAAGAAGACTGGCGCAACAGTCATCGGAGCTAGAGAGTTCCTGATCGCCTACAATATCAATCTAAATACTAAGAACAAGAAGGTCGCATGGGATATAGCCCTTGAGATGAGGGAGAGGGGTAGGGCCAAGAGAGTTAACAGCCCTGACCAACATTACTGGAAGGGGAATATCGTAAGGTATGGAGAGGAAGAATTCCCATGCGGAGAGTGTGACTTCATCGGTGAGTCTTTTGATGAGGTCCACGAACATACAGAGAAAGAGCACGGTTACGACCTGAAAGGGTTCTTGGAGAGTCAATACGGTTACAACGTTGATAACTTAAACGGTAAAGCGGTCAAACAGAAAGGACGGTTCGACAACTGCAAAGCTATCGGATGGTATGTCGATGAGTACAATAGAGCCCAGATATCTATCAATCTCACCAATTACAAAGAAACCAACTTGAACGACGTCTACGAGTTCGCCAGGGACCGAGCCCGGAAGATGGGAGCCCGAGTTACTGGCAGCGAGATCGTGGGTTTAGTTCCCTACGACGCAGTACTAAGATCTGGAAAGTACTACCTCGAGAAGATGAATCTACCTACCGGGATACCGGAACAGGATATCATCGAAACCGCTATACAGTCTCTTGGCCTGAGAGATGTTGCTGAATTCGATAAAAAGGAGAAGTTGATAGGTGGTCCTGTCGTCCAGGAAGACGCGTTGGTGAAGATGGAAGTCGATGAATTTGTCCACGAAGTCTCAAGAGATTCTTCCACACCAGGTGGAGGAAGCATAGCTGCTTTAGCAGGTTCGTTAGGTGCTGCATTGACTTCTATGGTAAGCAACCTGAGTACAGGAGGTAGAAAAACAGCGGATATAGACCCCAAATTGATGCCGGTGGCAGAAGAGGCCCAGGAGTTAAAAGATAAACTACTAGATGCTGTGGATGAAGATACCAACGCCTTCGATAAGTACATGGAAGCTAAAAAGATGCCGAAATCTACAGAGGAAGAGCGAAAGAAAAGAAAGAAGGCCATGGAAGAAGGTCTAAAACATGCAGTAGAAGTGCCCATGGAGACCGCTAGAGATTCCGCCAAAGTGATCGATATCGCTGAAAAGGCAGCAGAATACGGTAAAAAGGGAGCCGTGAGTGATGCCCTTGTAGCAGCCCAGATGGCTTATTCTGGAGTCGTCGGCGGCATTGCTAATGTCAAGATCAATCTCGGCGATGTAGATGACCAGGAATACGTAGAATCGATGCTCGAAGAATGCGACAGACTTGAAGAAGAGTACAAAGAGAAGAAGTCTGATGTGATACAGAAATCTTTAACTAGGCTTGATATGGACTGAAACCTCTCAAAAAATCTTTTTTTATTTATAAAAATCGATAACCGTTAATAATCAATCTATTTCTATAGAAGTCTGATCTATCTTTATCCTGGTGGTTCGATCTCTACCAACCACGTTTCCACATGAACAAATAACTTCATGGTTTTTGTTCTTGGAATAGTCCTCAACGATCCTTTTTTTATAACAGTTGATGAGATTCCCATCTCCAAATTTGATGTACTCAAATATCTTTTTACCACATCTTTTACATCTTATATCTAGAGTTCTTCGTCTCATACTTTTTTCTGATATGATAAGTAAACTTATAGAATTTATGTCACGAGCCCACCGTGTGATTGAAATAGCAGAAAAAAGATTAGATATTGATTGATGAGCGGGGTAGTTGAGAAGATATTCGACGGAACTTTTAATGAAGTCTCTGAAGAGGAGTACCGTAAACTGGTTGAGGATGCAGTCGAAGTGCTAGAAGGAAATAATTTAGTCGAAAAGGACTGGAAAAAATTCGTTGTAGTCGGCGACACTCACGGTGATCTAGATGCAGTCCAATTTCCTGTAAATAAAGCTGTTGAAAAAGACATACCTATCGTATTTTTAGGAGATTACGTAGATCGTGGGAAGAACCAGTTAGAGAGTTTAGCATTTGTTTTAAATCTAAAAGTTGAAAGGCCGAAGAAAGTTGTACTTCTTAGGGGAAACCACGAGACTGAAAGGATGAACAGAAGTTACGGTTTTACAGAAGTACTCAACAAGAGGTACAGTTGGAATCTCTATGAACTGATAAAATCACTCTACAGAAAGTTATCTGCAGCAGCCGTGATCGATAATGATCATTTCTTGGCACATGGTGGAATTTCTAAAGGTGTAAAAATGGTAGACGACATAAACGGATTAAAGCACACCGATGATGCATACAAGGAACTTTTCTGGAATGACCCAAATGAAGAGGTCGAAGACTTTGAAGTGAACTACATCAGGGGTGGATACAATATGTACGGCGAAAAAGCAGTTGAAGAGTTTCTACAGTTAAACGATTTGAAAAAAATCATCCGTGCTCATCAGTGTTTTAAACAAGGCTTCAGGTATTTTTTCGGAGAGCATGTTGTAAGTATCTTTTCGATCCCAGATTACTGCGGTAACAAGGTCGGTAAATACGCTGTTGTCGATAATGGTCTTATCGATCTTTACGATATTCGTAAACTATAGTACAGTCGTGGTGATCGGAATAACTAAAACCCACGTTCTTTGCAGTTTCTATAACGTTATCAGAAGCAGTTTTCATCCTGAACCTATCGTATCCCTTTGATACACACTCTTTGATACCGAACCTGAACAGTTCTTCCAAGGCTTCTTGATCCCCACATGCGAAAGTTGCGCTCAGTGACCCGTAGAGTTCGTGAACCTGCAGGAAGATCAAAGCCTCGATTTTACCGCTTTCTTTATTTCTTACGGAATAACAGTACCCGTTTTTGACCCTATCTTTGATCAATGTTTCATCCATGGTGTAGGCGGTCCAGTGTTCGATGTAGAGGCCAGCATAATCTTTTAGTTCTTGGGAATCTTTGACAAAATCTATAACATCATCGACGTTCTTTTCCTGCTGGACCCTTTTGATCTCTTGGTCAGTAGGTGGATCTATGTTTTCTAGATCCTCATCGTTCAACCTCAGGTAATCGTATCTCTTTTTAATTTCGAAACCAAGATCCTCCACTACCTTTTTAACAGAGGTTTTATCACCAGACGTAAGAAACCTAACAGCCTGGTAGTCCATGTCTTCGATGAACTCCATCTGACCCTTGATCATAGCCCTGCCGTATCCCTCTTCATGATGATCGGGATGCACTCTTAAACCTTCCAACCATAGTACATCATCGTCGTGCCATGTATGTTTAGCCAAAGCGATTATCTGGCCATCGATAGTTCCACAAATAAATCCACCATCGTTAACCCATTCTTCGTATAGATCCGGTATATAATCTCTCCCGTCCCATATACCCGAAGTCAACTCTACGACCTCTTCCTTATCCGATAGTTTTAGTTCCCTCACTTCGAGTTCTTTATTCATGGAAATCAAATCTCTTTGAATCAGTCTTCCAGCATCGGCATGTCGATATCGTTCTCCGTAGCGAAGTTGATTGCTTTTTTGTAGCCTGCATCTGCGTGCCTTACCACACCGCTACCAGGATCGGTTTTGAACACTCTTTCTATGTTCTCTTCAGCCTCTTTTGTTCCATCCGCTACGACGACCATACCTGCATGAGTCGATAATCCGATACCGACTCCGCCTCCGTTGTGTATGGAAACACTGTCGGCTCCCGCCGATATGTTCAACATGGCGTTCAACAGCGGCCAATCCGCTATTATATCGCTGCCGTCCTTCATCTTTTCAGTCTCTCTATTCGGGCTGGCTACACTTCCGGCATCAAGATGATCCCTGGTTATGGAGATGGGTGCAGAGATCTCTCCGCAGGCGACCATCTCGTTGATCTTCTTAGCGAACTTATGCCTTTCACCATATCCCAACCAACATACTCTGGCAGGTAATCCTTCCCAGGGCAGGTGTTCTTCTGCTAGATCGATCCAATTGATCAACTGTTCATTATCTGAGAACAGTTCTTTGACGACTTCATCAGTTTTCAAAATATCCTCTGGATCACCGGATAAAGCCATCCATCTGAAAGGTCCACGTCCTTCGCAGAACATGGGTCTTATGTAGGCTGGAACGAATCCAGGATATGAGAAAGCGTTTTCAAAGCCCGCTTCATAGGCCTGCCCTCTCAGGTTATTTCCATAGTCGAAAGTGACTGCACCTTTTTCCTGCATATGAACCATGGTCTTACAGTGGAGTTTCATGGACTCCATACTTCTCTTCTTGAACTCTTCAGGAGACTTTTCTCTCAATTCAAGAGCGTCTTCGTAACTCATACTTCTCGGGAAATATGCCATGGCATCGTGAGCACTCGTTTGATCTGTCAAAACGTCGGGAATAATACCCCTCTCCAGCATCTCCGGTAACACTTCTGCGGTGTTCCCTAACAGACCGATGGCCAAGGCTTCTTCATTTTTCTTGGCTTGATAGGCCGTCTCAAGTGCCTCATCTAGATCTTCAAGAACGACGTCACAGTAACCGGCTTCTAATCTTCGTTCAGCTCTAGCTGGATTGATCTCAATAACCAACGCAACTCCACCGTTCATCTTGATAGCCAGCGGTTGAGCTCCACCCATACCACCGAGACCACCACTGACACACAACTTTCCTTTCAAAGTCCCATCGAAGTGCTTTCGGGCGAGAGCTGCAAAGGTTTCATAGGTACCTTGGATGATCCCCTGGGTTCCGATATAACACCAACTTCCAGCGGTCATCTGCCCGTACATGATCAGACCTAGATCTTCCATCTCGTAAAATTTCTCCCAGTTAGACCATTTTGGAACTAAGTTCGAGTTGGCTATCAAAACTCTAGGGGCTCTTTCAAATGTTTTGAACACTGCTACGGGTTTTCCACTCTGGATCAGCAATGTTTCGTCATCCTCCAATCTTTTCAAAGTTTCGACTATCTTATCGTAAGATTCCCAATTTCTTGCTGCTTTACCAGAACCCCCATAAACTATTAGATTGTCTGGATCCTCCGCATTCTCTAGATTGTTCATCAACTGTCTCAACATCGCTTCTTGTTTCCATCCCTTGCAATTAAGGTCTGTCCCCCTTGGGGCTTTGATCTCTTTCATCTGAACACCATAGCGGCTATATTCTCAAAAAGTAAAAATCTTTTGTTCGATATCAGATATATCTATACTAGATGTATAAATCTAGGTAGTTCGCCTTGTTGAATATTGTACAGACCTAGGTTCGGTTTCTCGCCAGTAAACATAAGGGTATTATGTTCTGAAAATAGACGTAGGTGGATATCTGATATGTTCTTAAGTTTCTGAGAGATCTTAAGTCCCGGTCTTATTATACCCACTACCAGATCACTGTTTTCTCTTATTATGTCCATAAGTCTTTTTCCGGCAGATTGTTCATCGATATCTTCTGAAACATAGCTAAGAGAATCCTCTATATTTTCCAGTTCACAGATCGTTAAAAGCGGCTTTTTAGATCTGTAAAGTGCTTCTTTATAGACATTCTTGATCCTCTTTCTATAACTCTTGAATTTCGCCTCTTCTGAAAGAGTCCAGTGCTTCTCGGGTCTGAAAGTGATCAAGTCATTTTCGAAATCATCGTTCATGATATCTTTCGACCACATCCTTATTTCATCATCTTCTCTGCCCGTCAAGGGTATGTTGACGACTTTTCTTCCTTGTAAAAGGAAATTGATCATCATAGGTCCTATAACGTTCATCTTCCCTGATAAAGGCACAGATTCACCTAGTTCTAGTAGAACGAGACCGTTACGTGGTAGTCCCAAATCAAGGAGCTTGTCCAACTCTTTAGAACCTGTGGAGAATCTGTTGCTTTTTACATATTCGTCACTTTCATCATCTACGGGAAGGTTTTCCAGAGATATTGAGGGTAATTCGTTCTTAAAAGGCGGGAAGTACCTGAATCTACCTTTATCCAATGTAATGAGATATAACGGTCTCATTATCTTTTCACCCCTTAATTTGTTTAGATATGTATGTCTTACTCTTCTTCCTTCAAACTCTCCTTCACTCATAGTGATATATCCGTCTACTAGATAATCCCATTGAGTAGAAGCATCCTCTTCGATGACCAGTACCAATTTGACCCCTGACCGTTCCACCAGATCCTTCTGGAGTGTTTTGATCAAAACTTTTGCGTCGATATCGTATCTTTCGATCAAAGCCTCTAAACTATCGATTATGATCAGAGACCTTTCAGGTAACCTCTTGTCAACACGATTGTAGATATCTAGGATCTCAAACATCTCGTCTTTCATTTCAAGATTATCCAGCATGCTCCTGCTGACATTCTCTGGAACTTCCGTCCTCCACGAATCTTTTCCCCCCTTCATGGTGGAAAGAACTTCCTTAGCCAGATCTACCTTTTCCAAATCTTCCTTTCTTTCTTGGAAGTCCTTAAGACCCTTACCTTTTGAAAGAACACGTAGAAAATCCATACTAGCATCGATCAGGTTCTCTCTCCATTCCTTTTCTTTCAACCACGAAAATTGACTGTAAAGTGAATCATTTGCAACCCTTGTTGAAAGGTAAAATGTGTTTTCGATGCTGCCCAATTCTTCCATTATACTCAAACTAAGAATGGTTTTACCCGTACCTGCTTTACCCTTTATCATCAGGGACCGTCCCCAATAAGATTCAAAGAAATTGATCAATTCTGGAGGTATATCGATGGGAACCATATTCACGCACCCATTTTTTTCCTTAGAATATTTATAGCCTTATCCATATTTTTAAGGATTTTTTTAAAGTTTTTAGTTTTCTTACTCCTTATGACCAGTATATAATCATGATTGACACCTTTGATAACGGTATCCCCATCATTTGAACGTATAACAATACGATCTGGCTTCTCTTTATCTAGATGTTCATTAGCGGTATTTGCAGCCCCAAAGATCGTAGCGGACATGATTCCAAAAGTTTCAAGAGAAATAAAAACATCGTGACCGGCTGATGTGATTATATCCCCATTTTTCTTAACAAGTATACTTATATCTATATCTTTAAGTGAACCAAGCTTTTTGACTGTGTCAAGAACTACCGCTTTATTCATTTCTTAAACCTCCTAGGCTAATTTCACGGACTATAAATTCATCCCAATTATATCATAAATGCATATAACATAAATTAATCTTTCGTAAATATCATGCGTCTTTTAACACATCGGGAATTCTCTCCGATATGTCCTCAGGCATCAGTCCCCATGAAAACTCTTGGAAAGCCAGCTCGCCCGCTTTACATGTTATAAAAGCTCCTAACCTAGCAGCATCGAAAGAACTCATACCCTTACTTAATAGCCCACCAACAACTCCTGCCAGCGTATCACCGGTACCGCCAACCGTCATCGCAGGCGTACCAAAATCATTTTTTTTGCATCTAACTCCGTCAGTTATGTAATCCGTTTTTCCTTTTAGAAGGACTGTTATACCGTATCTCTCTGCTAACTCATCCGCCAATTCGACGGATCTCCTTTCGTCGAACATCCTGATCTCACCAGCATGTGGTGTGATAATGGTGCCTATAGGCATGATCCCCGGATCTTCTGCAGCAGATCTTAAACCATCGGCATCGAGTACCAGTGGTTTTTGAATTTGTTCGATGAAATCCCTGCAGGCTTTGAGTGTAGCTTCATCGTTTCCCAATCCAGGTCCGAGTAAAACAGCATCGCATTCTTCGGATAGAGCTAGTAATTTATCTACGTGCTTCTGGGTGATATTTTCCCCTTCTAATGGATGAACTATGAAGCTCGGAGAAAAACCCGCTACAACCTCTTTGATCTCACTGGGAACAGCTAAATGGACGAGATCCACACCAACCCTATAGGCGGCTAAAGCAGCTAAAGCCGGTGCGCCTGTGTACGGTCCCCCTCCTATTATTAGCAAACTACCGTTATCTCCCTTATGTGATCTATCAGTTGGTTTAGGATACAGTAAAAGTTCTCCTGGACCGGTTAAGATCTCAGCCTCTTTAGGTATGCCGATGTCCTTAACCA
>JBNJDY010000061.1:0-8873 GCA_051745305.1 Thermoplasmatota archaeon | reverse complement strand
TCCAAAAGATGCTCGAGAAGGAGATGGACTTTACAACTGAAGCAAGGAATGCACAAAAATTTTATGATGCATTCGAGGAGGACGACGATCTTAAAATCCCAAAGGTTTATTGGGAATATGTAACTAAAAAAGTGCTAGTTCTAGAAAATATAAAAGGTAAAAGTATAACAAAAGCTATTCATGGGGATTATCCGAAAGAGCTTAAGAAAAAACTAGCAACTGAAATGGCTAGAGCTATGTTGAAACAATTTTTTATCCATGGTGTTTTTCACGCAGATCCATCTCCGGGAAATATCTTTTTCAAAGAAGATGGAACCTTAACATTAATCGACTTTGGTGCAATAGGAAGACTTTCTGATGAACGCAGAAAAAAATTGATCGACATGTTCATAGCCATGGCTAGAAACGATACCAAAAAAATCATGGATATTTTATTGGATATAGGGATGGCTCATGGTAAAATAGACAAGAATGAACTAGAATGGGATATTGAAGATGTATTAGAACTCTATAAAAAGAAAAGGGATACTTCGTTCCTAGAAGGAGCTAATGAAGAGATAATGAACATCGCATTAAAACATAATATCACATTACCTCCAAACTTCTTATTGATGGAAAGAGCATTGGTAGCCACTGAAGGAGTATGCAGTGCTTTAGACCCTGAATTTGACTTTTTTGAGTCTTCAAAACCGGTAATTAAAGAGATCATAAAACAAAGATATGGTCCAAAAGCACAAATAGATAAATTATTAGGAACTGCAAAAGGATTTCATGATTTATTCTCTAAATTGCCAGAGCGTATGAACAATATTTTGGAAAGGATAGAAAATGAAGAGTTAGCCATAAGTATAGAACATAAAGGACTAGATGATTTAGAGTATACTGTAGAACTAGTATCAAACCGTTTAAGTTTTACAATCATTCTAGCATCGATTATAATCGGTTCTGCACTTCTCGTACTAGCAACAGACCAACCACTTTTTGGGCCCTACATATTCTTAGTTTCAGTTATGATAGGCCTATGGTTACTAGCTATAATTATTAAAAGGGGTAAATATTAACTGGGCAATATATTTAATTTGGTCAATTTTTACTCTGTTTACTGCTGTAATTCATTGATTATCTCGTCTATCAGCTTTATCGCTTCTTTCCTTTTCTTGCACATCCAGTATCACTTCCGTAATTTTGCTACTATTTCTCCTGCCATTCAGGATTCATATAAATAATTTGGGGATAATACTTTCTAAATGGCAATAAAATCAATATATATGTGGAACAAACAAAATATAAATAGAGCATATATGAATTAGAATATGATGAAATATGAGTCGATTCCATATAGCTAATGAAGAGGATATACTTTCAGGTAAAACAACAGACGTTTACTTTGAAAATACTATGGAAATATTCGAGAAAAAGGGAGTCGGTGATGAAAACGTTGTCGCAGAGTTCACGACTTCATCATTACCTAAAGATTGGGAATGGGGTATGTTTATAGGGCTTGATGAGGTTTTAAATTTTGTTAAAGATAAAAATTTAGATTTGTATTCAATTCCAGAGGGAACAATTTTTAGAGCAAGGGGTATTAACGAGGTTTATACACCTATAATGTTCATAGAAGGACCTTATGATGAATTTTGCATATATGAAACACCGATGTTGGGATGTATATGCCATGCTTCAGGTGTCGCCACAAAATCAGCAAGAGTGAAACTTGCGGCAGGTGATTGTCAGGTGATGTCTTTTGGAATCAGAAGAATGCACCCAGGTATTGCTCCGGTAATAGATCGAGCTGCTTTCATCGGTGGTTGTGATTCTATTTCTTGTATTTTAGGTGCTGAAGAAGTTGGAATTAAACCTTCTGGAACTATGCCTCATTCATTATCTATAATTTTTGGAGATCCAAAAGAGGCTTTCAAAGCTTTTGATGAATCTCTTTCAGATGAAATATCAAGGATCGCTCTCGTAGATACATACTACGACGAAAAGATGGAAGCTATGATGGCATATGAAGTCATGGGCAACAAACTTTTTGGTGTAAGATTAGACACGCCATCTTCTAGAAGAGGAGACCTAGTTAGAATTGTTCAAGAAGTAAAATGGGAAATGAAATCTAGAGGTATTAATGCAAAGATTATTACATCAGGGGGTATGGATGAATACTCTATACCGGAGTTAAAAAAAGCTGGTGTCGATGCCTTCGGAGTTGGAACTAGTATCTCAAATGCTAGAACTATAAATTTTGCTATGGATATCGTTGAAAAAGAAGGAGAGTTAGTTGCAAAAAGAGGAAAATACAGCGGTAAAAAACAAGCCTTTAGATGTCCCTCATGTTTTAGATATAAAATGAAGCCATGGAATGAAAGACATGATCAACCTATATGTGATTGTGGGGATGCAATGGTCCCTATGTTAGAAAAGGTTGTAGAAAATGGGGAAATCATTAAAGATTATCCAAACCCGAAAGATATAAAAGCAAGAGTCAATCTCCAGTTGGATAAATTGGAAGCAGATTGGATATGATACGCCCTACAATCGGTAAATTACTTAATTAGCAAAGGGGTAAGATATTAATATGCAACCTACTTATGAGGCGAATCAGTATGAAAAAACCACGTAAAATAAAGGATTATTGTCCGAGTTGTGACACGCATACCGAGATGGAGTTATCTAAAGGTAAGAATAGACCTGGAAGCGAATTACGAAAAGGTCAGAGAAGATTCAGGAGAGTTACATCTGGATACGGTGGCTTTCCGTGGTCTAAACCTTCAGGTGCTGGAAAACCAGTAAAGAGAGTTTACCTTAAATATACATGTACTGAGTGCGGGAAAACATGGCAGAAAAAAGGTAAAAGATCTAGAAGATTCGAATTTAAAGAATAAACTGGTGATAACATATGAATAATGAAAAAACTCAAAAATCATTTGCGAAAGTTAAATGTGAAGATTGTGGTAACGAACAAATAACCTTTCTCACAGTTTCATCTCTGGTGAGCTGTAATGTTTGTGGAGCTAAATTAGCGGAACCTACTGGAGGCATCGCAGATTTTAAAGGTGAGCTAATAGATTTTGAAGAGGAAGAATAATGGCAGAGGATTATGAATGGCCGAGTGATGGCGAACTGGTCATAGGTCATGTAAAATCAGTTAAAGATTTCGGTGCGTTCCTTGAGCTGGAAGAATACGATAATAAAGAAGGGTTCATTCATATCTCTGAGATTTCATCCGGTTGGGTAAAAAGAATTAAAGATTACATCAGAGAGGGAGAAAAACGAGTTTGTAAAGTTTTAAATGTTGATCGGTCAAAAGGTCACATAGATCTTTCCTTGAAACAAGTTAACGAGCACCAAAAACGAGAGAAAATACAAGCTTGGAAAAACCAGAAAAAGGCTGAAAAATTACTACAAATCGTGGCAGATGATCTAAAATGGGATCTAGATAGATGTTATGATGAATTCGGTTTGAATTTGAGTGAAGAATTCGGCAGTTTGTATCAAGCATTTGAAGAAACTACATTAAAACCTGACATATTAAAAGAAAGAGGGTTTGAAGGTGAATGGATAGAACCATTTATCGATGTAGCAAAAGATAACATTTCCCCACCTTACATAAACATCTCAGGTTTTGTCGAATTGACCTCGCCTAATCCAGATGGTATTGAAGACATAAAATATGCTCTCTCTGCTTTTGAAGATACAGAAGACGCACAAATAGATGTCGATTATATCGCTTCGCCTAAATACAGGGTAAACATTCAGTCTGATGATTATAAAGTTGCTGAAGAAACTTTCAAAACCCAGGCAAAGCAAGCAATAAATAAGATAGAAGAAAAAGGTGGTAGTGGGAAATCCTACAGAGAAAAGGATTAAAATATTCATCTCCTTTTTTGCTCTATTATTTTCTTTTCGTACCTATCCTTTTCACTGAAGATACATCCGCAGTATCCTTGTTTATAGAGATCTAGTTCATTAGCTAAGTTATGACTTTCATAAAATCCATCGGTCAAATCTTTATATATAAATTCGACATCCTTTTTCTTACCTTCATTTTCACCAATTTTTCTGATTAGGTCATGATCCTGATAGGGAGAGATAGTCAATGTGGTGGTAAATGCATCGTAACCATTTTCTTTTGCTATCTGTGCAGTTTTTGATAATCTAGATTTATAACAGTATTCACATCTCGATTTTGCTTTTAACGCCCCGTCTAAAAACATTTCTAGGTCATATTCATCCACATATATTATATCCACATCTATTTTCTTTTGAAAGTCAATCATCGCTTCCAATCTCTTTTCATATTCTTTGAATGGATGGATATTAGGATTATACCAGAGTACAGATGATTTACCTTTAAAATGTTCTTTAAAATATTCGTAGGTATAAGTTAAACATGGTGCACAACATGCATGAATTAGTAAGCTCATTTTTAACACCTTATCTAAATTTATATTCTTAGAGCTACTCTTTTAGAAGCTTTTTTGTCTTCTTTCGTCTTTTTTTCTTTTTCCTCTAACGTAAATTCTAGACCACAATCAGGACATTCTCCTTTACGTTCTCCACAAAGTTTATGATAAGTTGAACCACAATCACATATTATAACATCAAGCCCTTTTTTGATTTTACCTTTACATATACCACATTTCTCTTCACCAGTGGCATTTATAATTTTAAATTCTCCTTCGTTTACATCAACCTCTAGTTCGTAAATTATATCTTTATTATCAAAAATTCTTGTTCCAATACCTTTGATCACTACTTTATCTTGAATAGGTTTAATTTTCGATTCAACCTCGAAATTTTCGTTTGCTTTTAACATAGAAGGCAATTCTAAATCTTTATGCTCAGCTCCCTCGATTTCCAAAGATGGGGATTTGGCTACACCTCCTCCAGTATTTTTTACCAATATCTGTACTTTATTCCACTTATCAAGTCTAAGTTTATTATCGATTTCAAGTTCAATTCTGGGACTATATGGTGCTAATCTGTTTTCAATTTCATTTAATGCTTTTTTTGCCTTATCGTTTGCCTTTTTGATATCATCATCTTTTAACTTCCTTGCTTCTTCAATGATAGCTCTAGTTTCGCTAACATCTGTTCCAAATTTACTAGCTTTTTCAACGAGCTTAGAAGCTTCCGATATATATTTTTCATACTCCTCTAGATACTTTCCACCATATTCTTCCTTGGCTTTACCAAGTAGGTCAAAAACTTCTATAATATTACCCATTTTTAAATTGGCGTTAGCTTTATTTATGAGTTTTTCAGATTCACCAACGTCACTACCTTTTGATTTGAGATTGTTGACTACCTCCTCCATATCAGAAATATAATCAGGTAAATCTTTCTTTAGATCACTTAACCTTTCTTTAGCTCTATTAGCCAAAGAGTACGATTTTTCATAATTGTCATTTTCGAAAGCTTTTATGGCTTTTGAATATTTGTCATGTAGCTCCTTCTCTTCCATGCCGAGTTCTTCTGTCTTTTCTATAACCTTCTTAACTTCGTCCAAAATATTTTTGGACTCGTTAAATGCCTTGATTACATTATTTAATATCTCTCCACCTTTAACTGCTTTATCGAACGCCTTGACATAAAAACCTCCATCATATGCACTTTTAGCATCCTGTAGAATTTCTTCTGGCTTGCTAACGTTTATTCCTTCATCTTCTGCTTTTGTCAATTTATCAGTAGTTGTGGAAATGCTTCTTTTGGCTATATCCTGCTGCAATTCAATCCTTTCTAATTCCCCCTCACTTTGCATCGCTAGATTAATTGCCTCTTTATAATTCTCATTTTTTTTCGCTTTTTCTGCCCGAGCGATCAGATTGTCAGCTAATGAGGTGTTCATACCTTCGAGTCTCATTTCATTGATTTTTTCTTTAAATGTTGACAATATCTTTTCTACCCGATTCTTCTCAGCTAAACGGACGCTGCTTAAGGCTTTTTCCGCATTCCCTATAGCTTTCTCATATTCGTCATTTTTAATTGCACCCATTGCGACTTGCAATTCTTTTTTTGCAGTAGACACATCTGCATGAAGATCCATAGATTCCTCTAATCTATTCTTTGCTTCCTTCACTATTCTAGCAGCTTTTTTACTTTTATCTCTAATTTCTTGGATCTGATTTTGACATTCAATTATCTTTTCTACGGCTCCTTGAAACTCATCATCTTCAAAATCATCTATTGCTTCACTTAATAGTTCCTCCTGGGCTGAGATGTCAATTCCAATTTCTTTAGCGGATTCAATTATTTCTTGAGTATGTTCCAATCTTGGTTGAACCGAAATCTTAATTTCTTTTAATACCTCTTCATTCACTTGCTGGATCATCTGTATCGCAGAATCATAGTTGTTCTCCTCAGCTTCATTCAATATTTTATTTTCTTTATCCTGTATATCCTCCGTATCTACAGAAAGAACCTCAGCCCTTTTTAGTAATCCATTATATCGTTCAAAATAATCTTCAAACTCATTTTTCTTCTTTAAATCTTCGATATTGACCTTAGTTTTATTGGCTAACTCTTTTGCTTCTGTATAATTTCTATTTTGGAAACTATTCTTAGCTTCTTTAAATAAAGTGTTCATCGTCTTTAAATCTTCACTATCAACCTGTTCCTGATCCATAATCTTTTTTATTTTCTTGTTAATATCTGTTAAGAGTGTTTTTATCTCTACCCTTTCATCTCTAATCTTCTTCGCCCTTTCCTCCACATCTAAAGATAAACGGATAGCTTTGGTGTAATTTTCCTGTTTAATATTCTTTTTACACTCAATAAGTTCTTCTCTCATTTTATTTATATCAACACCAGATTTTTTTGCTTTTACAACTTCGACCTTTGCGTTAGAGAAAAACTGTTCAGATTTTTCTTTTAATTTAATGTTCAAATCATCAAGTACCTCTTCAGTTTTCTTAATACCAATGGGATAATTTCTTTGGTCGATCTCTTTTCCTGCTTCATCCAATTTGTTTTTATACTCCTCTAAATCGATACCTTCTAAATCGATACCTTCTAGTAATGCAATGGTTTCCATTGCCTCGTTATATTTTTGATCCGCTTCCCCAACCTGCCACTCATTTACTGTGTTTTCTGCTTCTTTAAGCATATCAAATGATGTTTTATAATTAGTATTTTCCTTTTCTTCTTTAGCTTGCTGAAGTATATCTTCTACATTTTCTAAATCGTCCTTAATATCTTTTGTATCCATCACTTCTTGTATATTAGAGACTATATCAGAAACGCTTTCAATTTTAAAATTCAATTCTTCTTCAATTCTATCAATAACCTCATTCTTCCCTTCTATAGCAATTTTTCCCGCTTTTAAATAATCCATAGTTTTAGTATTTGCTATGGCTTCTTCTAACATCTCTGTGTATTCATCACTTTCTAGATCCATTCTTTCTAGTGTCAAAATATTAACTTCGAATTCCTCGATGAGCTCCATTATTTTTTCATATGACCTCTTATCTATATCCTCTTCTATCTCTTTAACAACTTCCCTAGATTGAGAATACTCTTTCTGTTCAAGATATCCTTCTGCTTCTATAATTTTATCATCGATTATTGATAGGTCGATCTCAAATTTAGCTAAGCCATCTTTTAATTCCTTAATTTTTTCTATTGCCTTCTCAGTTTTTTCGTGTTCCTTTACCATATCTCGTACTTTTTTCCTACCTTTTTTTGCCCACTCTAAGGCCTCTTTGTGATTCCCTTTTTTCAAAGCATTCCTAGCCTCATTCAAAATGGTCATAGGTTCACTAATATCGATACCTATCTCCTTAGCTTTAATAAAATTCTCTCGTGACTCAGCTATGGTTTTTAATACTCTGTGAAACTTAGCTTCCTCTAACTTTTCAAATAGTTCATCTATAATGGATATTATGCTGCCAAAATCTTGTTTTCCTTGTAAATCATCAATTTTATCATTTATTTCTTTGATTTTTTTCTGTGGTGCTCCTAGTTCTCTTGCTTCTTCGATCCCATCTCTTAATTTATCTACCATCTTAGAAACTAATTCGTCTTTCCTATCGCTCAACTCTCTTTCTGTCTTACCAAACAAGTCTACAACATCGCTGAACTCACCTTTCTTACTTTTCGCTTTAACTTGGCTTACAGTTTCTTCTGCACCTTCGGTTGATATCCCATTATCCCTTAACAACCTCTCGATCCTTTCAATTTCTTCAATTTTATCATTGATTTTTGTTCTTATCTCATCATCAATTTTCCCTTCAAAAGAATCCATCGATTGTTTTGCTTTTTCTATATTTGACTCATCTAAATAATTTTCAGCCAAAGACAATTCTGCTTTGAATTCATCTATATCTCCATTTAATGTTTGTAAAGTTTCTAACTTTGATTCTAGAGAATATAACCTATCTTCAAAAATTTCTTCCATTGCCTTTTTAGTATGTAAAAGGGTTTGTTCAGCTTTATTGATGGAATCTTTATACATCTCTTTATCAAAAAGCTCACGGGCTTCTTTGACCATATCCTCATGTTCACTGTTTTCCATGTCTTCATCTAAATAATCATGTATATTCTCGATTTTTTCGATGATTTCATCTAATTTTTCTAAATATGAATTTTGTAACGTATCAAGTCCTTCATCTACCATCTCAGAGGCGTCTTCGAAATCTTTGTTCTCAAAATTTTCACGGGCTTTTTCTATTATTTCTTTTGTATCAGATACAGAAATACCTAATTCTTCAGAAACTCCCAGTAGCTCCTCTGCCTTTTTTAAACCCTCCTTGGCTTTTTTCTTTTTTTCGGCAGTTTTTTTTGCCTTTTTTTCAATCTCTTTGGCGAGTTGCCTTGCTTTTAGGTATTTTCCAGCCAAGTTATTTCATCTCCACAATACGAAGGCTCCTTTCTCT
>JBNJDY010000060.1:0-9261 GCA_051745305.1 Thermoplasmatota archaeon | reverse complement strand
TGCATTTTCTTTATCGATCTGTCTACTTAATTCATCCAGTATAATCTCTAACATCTCATTAACATCTACTGATTCAAATTTGATCTCAGTCCTAGTAAGCTTACTATACTCTAAGAGGTCACTGATCAATAGTTCCATACGCTTCGAGGCCGCGTCGATCCTTTGTAAATAATATCTGCTCTCTTCATCCATAACATCTCCATGGTCTTCCATAAGTGCTCTGCTGAAACCCTGGAGAGCTCTCAAGGGCGCCCTCAGATCATGTGAAACCGAGTGGGTAAAGGCTTTCAAATACTCGTTCATCTCTTTTAGTTCCTGAGTTCTCTCTTCAACGAGGTCTTCTAAGTGGTCTTTATATTCCTTTAATTCTTGCTTTGCTTTCTTCCTTTCAGTAATATCGATTATTGAAACCAATACTCTAGAGTAATCCTTTTCGTGACCTTTTACTACAACCCATTTTATGAAGATATCGATTTTGTTTCCCTTAAGAGTTCGATTCTCGGCCTCCCCACTGAATTCCGAACCCCCTTCAATTAGGATATACAATTGTTCTTTGAAAGTTTTAAAAGACCTCTCTGTGAAAATATCATTTAAATTTCCGAGAAATTGTTCTTTACTTTCTGCCTCATAGATATCTAAAGTACTCTGATTTACACCTTCTATTTTAACCAGGTTAGCACATCTTTTGATTTCATCAGGATTCTCATTGAGATAACCCTTGATGTCATTGATACCTCGGTCCCTCAAATCATCAAAGAATTGAAAAACACCTGAAAAGTCCTCTTCCCATAAAGATATGGGCGAATATTCAAATAAATTTCTGTATCTCATTTCACTCTTTTGTAAATGTTCCTCAAATTCTACTCGTTGAATAGCTTGTGCGATATGAGAAGTAAGTAACTCACCTATCTCGAGGTCGTCTTTGTCGTAAAAGTCCTCCTCGGTAGATATTGTCTGAAATACGCCAAAATCACCCAATGGAAAACTCATAGCTGAGAGGAACTCTTCTCGTTGAGGTTTTGCTTCCTCATTTTCTCTTAGATTCTTTATCAAATAAGACTCTTTATTCCTGAAAGTCTTGCCATAGAAACCTTCATCGACCGAAAGATGTACACCTGTACCCAATTTCTCATCGTTTGTCCGCTTTACGACAAGGTCTCCATCCTCGTATACCATTATGGTGGCATGGTAGAATTCTAAGATCTCCTTCGCTGTATTCAAAGCTAAATCGAATATTTTATCTTTAGAATGGCATTTCTCTAACTTCTCGGTCACCTTATATAGTTCTGTAATTTTTCTTCTGTTCTCTTTCAAACTTTTTTCGTGGCGTATTCTTTCAAGAGCCTCAGTAGCATTTGAGATCAATAGTTCAGTTAACTCCACATCCTGTTCATCAAAAACATCAACTCTATCTGAAGTTATCTGAAAAACACCCATCGTCCCTATCGGTATTGTTATACCGGAACGATATAACTCGCTGTCAGGGGCAGCTCTGCTATCATTTTGTATATCTTTACTAACGATCGTTTTTCCTGTCCGGTAGGATTCTTCAGCTAACCCAATCCGGGGAAATGTATCGTCTAATGAGACAGGTACATCCGAACTGCTAGATTTGATAGTGAATTTATCCTCTTCGACTATCTCAACAGCGCAAAGGTTGAAATCTAGAATATTTTCAGATGCACTAACAATTAAATCATAAACCTCCTGTTCTTCCTCGATAGATTCAAGTCTTACTGATAATCTATGAAGGTCTTTGATCTTATCTATGTTTTCTTCTAATTTCTCCTGGGTTTCCTTTTTCTCCGTTATATCCGTTATAAAGCCTTCTAAGGCTACAACACTCCCCTTTTCATCCTCAACAGCAGTACCCTGTTCCCATACCCATTTCGTTATACCCTCTTTTGTTAGGATACGGTAAGTAACTTCAAAAGAGGACCCATTCTGTATAGATTCATAGATAACATCCCAGCTCCTTTTCGAATCCTCGGGATGGACTATCTTCTTACCCCAAATATTGTCTGCCCCAGCGATCTCCGAGACCGTATATCCCGTTAGTTCTTTGACTTCTCCTTTGACCATCACCATAGGCCATCCATTAGTGTTTTTACAGCGATAGACCATGCCTGGGAGGTTATCTATTAGTGTTGAAAGTTCTCTACTGGTTTCTTTTCTAGCCCTTTCTGCCTTCTCCTTTTCTGTTGTATCGATAGACAACACTATGACTCTTTCTTCATCACCATCAGGGAATGGTACTATGTTAGAAATAAAATGCAAGCCCTCAATAGAATCTTCAAAGTGTACAGTTTTTCCCTCAAGGGCTTTATCGATTTGAGAAGCGAAAATATCTGCTTTTTCATGAGGGAACAAATCGTAAATATTTTTTCCTATTATATCATCATGTTTATACCCTAAAGTTTCCAACGCCTGGCCCTCACTGAAAAATATGTTTAAATCCTTATCTACAATATTTATCAACCCATTAGGGAGATTCTTTGCTATCTTTTCATAGATCATCCTTGTTCTCGATAATTCTTTTTCTGTCTCTCTATCCTCTATTTCATCGATTATCGCTTTGTATAAAATATCATAAAGGGTATCCGAATCTACTTCTTTCTGGATGTACCTATCTGCACCATGATTTAGGGCTTCTATCGCTATTTCTTCACATCCTTTACCGGTCAATAGGATAAAGGGGGTATCGTTTCCCTTTTTTCTAAGCCTCTTTAAGATCTCGATACCGCTTATTTCCGGCATCTTGTAATCAGATATGATCGCATCGAACTTTTCGCTCTTCAATAATTCAATAGCTCTTATTCCAGAAGATTCAGTGATCACTTCTAAATCTTTATTTTTCTTTTTTAAAAAAATCTTGGATTGTTCAAGTATCTTCTGATCATCATCGACTATCAATATCTTCACTCAGACCACTTGATGCTTTAATAGTGAGATGGACGTTAAATAGTTTACTAATATGTATTATGTATACATATATATTCCGACCAATATGTTATTTATTCCAAAAATATTAAATAACGATAATAACCTCCACACATTCACTAAAATAGGGGATAAAACATGATGACATCGATTAACTTAACCGATATATTGATGCAGATCAATGAGCCAGATATATTCGACGGTGTATGTGCAGGAGCATTTTGCTTTATTTGGATAATACCTGCGATCATCGGGATAATAATAGCATTCTGGATGTACAAAGATGCAGAAAAAAGAGATGAGAACGGAATACTTTGGCTTATAATAGGTCTTGTTCTAGGTATAATTGGATTGATAATCTGGTTAGTTGTTAGACCCGATATGGCGGAAGTTGAACGTAAAAGACAGCAAAAATACCAACAGCAGCAGTACCCACCACAACAACACCAACAACAACCACCGCAGCAGCAGTATCAACAGCAACCTCAACAGCCTCCACACCAGCAACATAGACAGTGTCCAACTTGTGGTAGCCAGATGAGACACATCGATCAATATGATAAATGGTACTGTGACAACTGCCAGTCGTACAAGTAAAAACCTTTCTTCTTTTTTCTTTTTAAATTCTATCAAATGTTGGATCGTTTTTAAAATATAGTTTAATAGGATATCTATCAATTTTTAAAATTATAAGTTAAAAAATAAAGAAAAAAGGAATTGGGTTTAATCGAAGTATGCCTTTACTTCGTCTTTGAACAGGTATATCAGCAATATAATACTGATAATCGTTCCGATGGGGAAATTTATCAAACCTATTATTGCCAGTATTATGGCAACCATTCTTGCCCATCCTTGTCCTTTCCATAGGCCAAAAGCCACTAGGAAGTACAAGAGTGCTAGTATTCCGAAAACAGCCCAGCATACAACACCTACTTCTGCGAAGAAGGGGATCTCAAAGGGAATCATGGCTGAGAACATTACCGGAACTGAAAGCATCATCAGCCCGCCGATAATATACAGAACAGCCAGTATTGTTATCCCTGTTGGTCTTTCTTTAGGTCCTTGTCCACCTGATGGTGGTGGAGGTTGTTGATATTCCATATTTTCATCCTCCTCTGGTGAATGTATTTAAACTATAAATATATTTGGTTAAAATCATTTATACCACACTACTCAAAATTCGAAGAAATACATAAGAGCAAAAAAGGTAAGATTTATGTCATACTTCAGTGTTATAACAACCGATGACCTACGGAATCGGAGATACGTCCTTGATCAAAGCTGAAAACTTAGAGAAAAAGTGGGGGGTAGATGAGATCTATCTGAAACTTGAAGGAGAAAACCCCACAGGAACCCACAAAGACAGACTGGCTATCCAGCACGTAGATGATGCTATAATCCGAGACTACGATACGATTACAGTCGGGTCATGCGGAAATTATGCTGTAGCGATGAGCTTCGTTACCAATAAATCGAATATGGATTGTAAGGTCTTCATACCGAAGAAATACTCTGGTAAAATGAGTGCTAAAATAGAAAAATATGGGGCAGAAATTTTAAGGGTAGATGGTGGTTACGAAGAAGCTGTCGAAAGCAGCCGGAAGATGGCCCGAGAAAATGAATGGTATGATGCGAACCCCGGAAGAAAAAACACTCCTATCTCATTGATCGCCTACGTTGACATCTCAGAGGAGATCCAGGATGAACTGGATGAAACACCCAAAAGCATATCGGTCGCAGTTGGCAACGGAACAACGTTAGCGGGTCTGCATCTAGGTTTCAGACTGCTTTGGAGAAAGAAACGCTCTGAAGATATACCCAGTATGCTAGCTGCTTCAAGTGCAGGTAATAACGCCATCATAGAAACGATAGAAAGGGGCAGTACTGAACTCTTAGAGCTTGATCCCTCTAGTATAACCGAATCTGAGGTCAACGAACCTCTTCTTAATTGGCGGTCATTAGATGGACAGGAGGCAGTTAATGCCATTTATGACACAGGGGGGATGGCGGTAGGCCTAGATGATGATGAGATACTGTATTACCATAGGTTGTTAAAAGAAGAAGAAAACATCAAATGTATCCCCTGTTCAGCATCTGCTTTGGGGGCATTTAAAAGATTTTTAGATAAAGGCAATCAATATGGTAAACATGTTATCGTTGTCACTTCCGGCGTTAAATTAAAATGATATAAAAAACAAAAGGTAGATGATCATGTTCGGAATTGAAGAAAAGATACCAGCGCTTGTTTACGCTGAAGGAGAGTTCGGAAAACTCGATGGGAAGACAGCAAACGGTTTGGTACGATTCTCAGAAAAATATGAGATCGCAGGTGTGATCGACAGCACAAACGAAAACGATTACGTAAGCCAGGTATTCGAGGATGTGGAAGATGATATACCTATATTTGACAGCTTAGACCAAGCCGTTGAAAAGCTAGATACAAAACCAGAAGCATTCATAAACGGGATCGCTAGGGACGGGGGGGCCTTTCCATATGATAGTAAAGAAGTTTTCTTCAAGGCCATGGAACACGGCATGGATCTAGTCCACGGGGCTCACGACCATATCTCTGAAGAGGAAGAATTCAAGAAGAGGGCTGAAAAGTACGGAGTCGATATATGGGATGTAAGGAAAGAGCCAGAGGATCCACACTTTTTCACCGGTAAATTGAGAGATATCGATTATCCTCCGAGAATTCTAGTTTCTGGTACCGACTGCGCCATCGGGAAAAGGACTTTCTGCATAGAACTTTATAAGGAACTTAAAGAGAGAGGGTATAATCCTGTGTTCGTTGCCACTGGTCAGACCGGTATGATACAGGGTGCAAAGTACGGATTCCCACTAGATGGTATCAGGGGTGATTTTCTAAGCGGTGAAGCCGAGCATGTTGTTTATCAAGCTTCCACAGAAAATAATCCTGACGTGGTGATTATAGAGGGACAGGCCTGCATCGCTCATCCTCAAGGAGGTAATCCATTATGCCTCATGAAAGGTGTCGACCCCCACGGCGTAGTTCTCATCCATGCACCCGGAAGAAAGGAAACAGAAGGTCTTCCAAATATGCCTCCACCCGTACTAGACAGAGAAAAAGAAGCGATAGAGTTCTTCTACCCTGATTCCGTCATAGCCATCGGTTTGAATCATGAAGGGGGTATAGACGTGGATGAATGGGTCAAAAAGTACGAGAAAGAGTATGACTTACCAGTGGAAGACGCATTACTGAGTAGGCCAACTAAAACCGCGGATAAGATAGAGAACGATTTCATAAAGAAAATGAAGCCAGAGGATTAGGTAAATATTGGCCAGGCGTAAAAACTCAGGTGGAATAATGAAAGGAGAACCAAAAAAGAAACTAGATAGGGAGTACAAAACGTACAAAAGGGAAGAGGTCAAGCCAGAAATTTTCGAAGAATACGCTGATCTCCTTCATCACTACCTACAGGAGTTTATATCTAAAGAGGCGCTGAAAGAAGACCTTCATCAATGCTTCGAAAAGGGAAGAGTCGTCGGAGTCTATCATGAAAACTCGCTTATAGGTGCTGCCGTAGGTATATACACACCATTCTTTGAAAAATTTCATATCGCACACCTGGCTGTTGAGGAAGAATACCAAAACAGGGGTCTGGGTGCTGAGCTTATAAAAAGATTGATACCTGAAGATATTGGAGCCTCGGTACATCTGAACAAAGACAATACTGGCTTAGAAAGATTTTACGAAAAACTGGGGTTCAAACCTACACACACACGATTCAAAAAAATGAGTGAAGGCAGCAAACCTAGTGATTGATTTATAACTATATAGAAAAAATTAAAAGAGAAAATAAGAAGTGAAAAGGTTTTTAATTTTATTTTATCTCAGTAACCGTCGACACCTTCGTCAACGGTCAATTCATCTTCTATTACTACCTGAGCTGCAGCTATCCTTGCAACAGGTACTCGGTAAGGTGAACAGCTCACGTAATCCAAGTTGTTCCTATAGCAGAACTTGACCGAACTTGGTTCTCCACCGTGTTCACCACATATTCCAACACTGAGATCCTCTTTGGTCTGTCTCCCTTTTTCTGTTCCCATTTTAACCAATTGACCGATACCTTCCTGATCTAGTACCTGGAATGGGTCCTTATCGATTATACCTTTATCTAAGTATTCAGGGATGAATGTTCCAACGTCATCTCTACTGAACCCAAAGCCCATCTGAGTCAGATCGTTTGTACCGAATGAGAAGAAATCAGCCTCCTCAGCTATTTTATCGGCGGTCAAAGCGGCCCGTGGTATCTCTATCATAGTACCGACTTCGTAATCAACTTCTGCATTCTCGTTGAAGACTTCTTCCGCAGCTGGAATCACTATATTGTCTTTGATCTCCTTGAGTTCATTAACGTTTCCGATCAGGGGCACCATGATATGTGGTCGAGCGTCGATGCCCTCTTCCTGTGCTTCAGAAGCTGCCTCTAGAATAGCTCTAACCTGCATCTTATATATCTCTGGATAAGTTATCCCGAGTCTGCATCCTCTGTGTCCCAACATCGGGTTGGCTTCTTCCAATCGGGCTACTCTTTTCTTGATCTCATCCACTCCTATATCTAACTTCTCTGCTAGTTCTTTTTGTGCACTCTCATCGGTCGGTGCGAATTCATGGAGCGGGGGATCCAGTAATCTGATGGTCAACGGGTATCCGTCCATGACTTTGAACAAGCCCTTGAAGTCTTGTTTCTGCATGGGCATGAGTTCATCGATTGCTTTTTGCCGATCATCTTCATCCTTAGCAATTATCATCTGATGGACCACTCCCAAACGTTCTGGATCGAAGAACATATGCTCTGTTCTGGTCAAACCGATCCCTTCGGCACCGAATTCCAACGCTTTCTGGGCATCCTCTGGAGTATCTGCATTTGTCCACACACCCATCTTTCTGATATCGTCGGCCCAACCTAGAAGTTTTTCAAATTCCATTGTAAATTTTGGTTCTATCAAAGGTGCTTCACCTAAAATGACATCTCCAGTGGTCCCATCTATCGTGATGATGTCATCAGCTTCAACCTTTATATCCCCGACTTTAAAGTACTCGTTTTCAAGGTCGATCTCGATCTCCTCGGCACCTGCAACACAGGGCTGACCCATGCCCCTTGCTACAACAGCTGCATGACTTGTCATTCCACCTCTGCTTGTCAGTACTCCTCGAGCCGCTGCCATACCGTGTATATCATCGGGTGTGGTTTCAGACCTTACTAATATTATATCTTCACCGTCATTCCCCCTTCGGGCAGCCTCATCAGTATCAAAAACAACTTTCCCGGAAGCTGCACCTGGTGATGCGTTCAATCCGCTGGTAATCTTTTCAACATCCGCTTCTGTATCGATCTGTTTGTGTAATATCTTCTCGATCTGTTCACCTTCAACCCTTAAAAGAGCGACTTCTTTACTTAGGATACCCTCTTCTACCATATCATAGGCTATCTTGACAGCTGAATTCGGTGTTCTTTTACCGGTTCGAGTCTGAAGTATGTATAACTCCCCATCTTCGATAGTGAATTCAAGGTCCTGCATGTCTTTGTACTCGTCCTCCAATATCTGGCAGACCTCTTCTAACTCGTCATATATCTCAGGCCAAATCTCTTTTAAGTCATCGATATGAAGAGGTGTTCTTATCCCTGCTACAACGTCTTCTCCCTGTGCATTTCGAAGGAATTCACCATATATCTTGTTCTCACCAGTTGACGGATCTCTAGTAAAAGCTACACCACTTCCAGAATCATCTCCGGTGTTACCATAAACCATGGCCTGGACGTTAACCGCCGTACCCATATCATGTGGAAGGTCATTTAGGTTTCTGTACCTGATAGCTCTCTCGTTGTCCCAGGAAGAGAAAACCGCTTTAGTCGCTTCCATGAGCTGTTCCCACGGATCATCAGGGATATCTTCAACAAGTCCCTTATATGCTTCACATACTTCTTTCATGCCCTCTGCATCCAGGTCCACGTCTTTTTCCACACCATTCTTATCTTTGACTTTATCGAATTCTTTCTCAAACTCACTATGTGGGATACCTCTTACTACTTCACCGAACATATTGATAAAACGGCGATAACTATCATAGGCGAATCTTTCATCGGTTTTTTCTATCAAAGCTTTTAAATTATCATCGTTCAAACCTAGATTCAAAACCGTATCCATCATCCCCGGCATTGATACTGCCGCTCCGGACCTTACCGAGACCAATAATGGATCTTCAGAACCTCCGAACTCCTGATCCATCTGTTCTTCTAATTCTTTCATCTTCTCTCTCATCTGGACTTCTATTTCTTCTGGAAGTTCTGATTT
>JBNJDY010000059.1:0-9500 GCA_051745305.1 Thermoplasmatota archaeon | reverse complement strand
TGATCACCCGTATCCCGATATGGATAGTTTTAACGCTGCTCATGAGATCATATCTGAAGTTGAAAAAAAGAATGATTGTTTGTTCATAATTTTAATCTCCGGGGGTGGGTCTTCTCTTTTCACATACCCCGATGAACCTATTAGCATACAGGAAGTCAGCGAATTGAATCGACTTTTGATCGAATCTGGAGCGGATATACATCAGATCAATACTGTCAGGAAGCATATCTCCCAAGTGAAAGGTGGTAAATTTGGCAAATTCTGCAGTCAACATGGAAAGGTGATATCGCTTATCCTTTCCGACGTAGTTGGTGACGATATGAGTGACATCGCTTCCGGACTTACTTATCCAGATAATACATCATTTAAAGATGCGAAGGATGTCTTAGAAAATTACAACCTCTGGAAAAAAATCCCTGAAAGCATACGAGAACATATAGAAAAGGGACTAGATGGAGACATCAAAGAAACTCCTAAAAACGTAGATACCGATAGTTATTTGATAGGAAATAACTTGCTGGCATTGAGGGAGATGAAAAAGATCGGTGAAAAAGAAGGCTTCAACACTAAGATATTGACATCTCAAAATACTGGGAAAGCTAAGGAAGTTGCGAAACCGTTCGCGGGTATAGCTAAAGAGATCCAGGATTCTTCAAATCCCTTAAAAACTCCTGCTGCTTTGTTGATCGGTGGAGAAACTACTGTTGATATTTCAGGTGAAAACTCCATCAAAGGAAAAGGAGGCCCTAATCGTGAATTCATACTGAGTTTTGCTTTAGAAGTGAGAAATAGGAAAAAAATGGTAGCTGCAAGTGTAGATTCCGATGGGACCGACGGAGTAGGTAAAGCTGGAGCGATAGCGGATACCACATCTATAAAACGATGTAAGCTTGATGCTGAAAAATTGTTGGCTAAGCACGATTCTCAACGATTTTTCGATTACTTAGACGATTCTATTGAATTTGAAAGTGAAACTAATGTGAATGATTTAACCGTCATTCTGATAGATGAGATTTGAATACTTTAGTTTCGTAAATTATAATTAATCAAAGTTCTTTGTTGAGATATCATGGACGAACTTTGGACAGAGAAGTATAGACCCGATTCATTAAATAATATTATAAACCAATACCAGGTAGTTGAAAAGTTAAAAAAATACAAGGAAAAAGGCAGTCTCCCCCACCTTCTATTAGTAGGACCTTCAGGAGTCGGGAAAACTACCTCCGCTATGGCTCTAGCTAAAGAGATATATGGAAAAAATTGGAAAGGTAATTTTTTAGAACTTAACGTAAGTTATAGAAGGGGGATAAAGGCAGTAAGAGAAGAAGTAAAAAATGCTGCAATGACCACTTCACTAACGGAGAAAAATTTTAAGATCATATTTATCGATGAGGCTGAAACGTTTTCCGATGAAGCCCAAGCCGCACTCCGAAGAATACTGGAAAAATATTCTGATAATGTTCGATTCATACTTTCCTGTAAAAATTCGTCAAAGATAATCGACCCGATACGATCCAGATGCGTGCAACTACATTTTAGACCTCCAAGTAAAGAAGATGTTAAATCTTGGATAATGAGAATAATTGAAAATGAAAATCTAGAAGTTGAAAACGAAGCTATCAAATTTTTGATAAATTATGGAAGAGGTAATTTAAGGAAGATAACTAACCTTTTACAACTCTGTGCGTCATCTTCTGATAAGATCACGGAGGAAGAGTTGATAAAATACAACAGATTAACTGGTTCAGATGACATAAAAAAGCTTTTAAAAGATTCGTTCCGAAAAGATTTTCTAGATGTCAGAGAAAAGTTGTACGAATTGTTGATCGATGATGGATTGTCAGGTAAAGAACTTCTTTTTAGATTACACGAGGAATTATTCAAGATACCGATGGATGATAAAATCAGAATGAAAATAGTACATAAAATGGCAGAAGTTGATTACAATCTACTAGAGGGTTCAAACGACGAGATTCACCTGAAAAATTTACTAGCTTATATCAAATCAATATGATCGAATTTAAGAATTCATGCCATATGACTTTCTACTATCGTTTCTGCTTGTTTTTCAAAAGAGAGATAACCTAAATTTTTATGTGAGAGTTCTTCGTAAATATCCTCTGCGATATCACTAGCTTTTTCAGGATATATCCTCGTCATATCGAGCATGAACTCTATATTTCTTGGACTATCATAATTCTCCAGTGCAAATTTACCAAAGTTTTTCAAGACTTTGTAAACGTTATCATCTCCTTTCAAATACCGTTTATCCCAGTAGTCAAGTTTGAAATCCACGGAGCTAATTGCTTTGATCATCTCGTATAACTCTCTTTTACTCAAATCTTTATTCCAAACAGGTTCTTTCAGCATCATTTTGTAAGACGCTGGACTGGTTAACCAATAACTGCCTTTAGGTATGTTCTCACAAGCGAAGATCGAAGAATCATGAGCATCTTCTAAAGACCTTGATTTGCTTCCTTCTCCCTCTGAGGTCAACATCAGATAAGTTACTCCAGAACCGATATCACTTCTAGCTAGGTCATCTACACTCTCTTTTATGTACTTTTGAGTTAATATCTCTGAAGATTTTTTTAGATCTCCAACGGGACTGCGTTTAAAAGAATAACAAAGCGCATATACAGTATCTGCTTCATCACTATAATAATCTTTAATGGTTTCATCTAAATAATCAAAATCACTTTCTGTTGTGTTTAGAACATAGGATTTAGTAACATCTTCAACAACTTCTCCAGAGGGGGGTGATATCTTTCTTTGAAGACATCCAAAAGCTTTGTCTACGTATGGATTCAGATATCTCTTTATTTTATCAATCAAACTTGTCTTAGAACCATACTTTTTTCTTATACCTCTCTCGATATAGATACCGTTTTTCAAAACCTCGGTCCTCTGATATTCTCTAAGATGTGAAGTATTTAGATCTCGGACCACTCCATGAATACCTCCATTAGTGGAGAATCGTTTAGTCGGAGTATGCAGATCACCCCACCTTAAGTCCATATCCATATCCAAATCCATAACAGTATAAATAGGGGAAATGTTATTAATAAAACTTCTTTACAAATATCACAAAAATATCATTAAGTGATGAGTATTGAAACTATCTCCGACAACCATAATCCTTATATGCCGAGATGAAATACTCTTTCTCCTAAGGGGACTACCATGTTAAACGCTGAAATCAAATCAGAGATATTGAAAGACTTGATTGAAATAGTTGGAACGATAGTGGATGAAGTTAAACTAAATTTGAATAAAGAAGGAGTTTCTTTGAAAGCAGTTGATCCTGCACACGTGGCTATGGTCGATTTGAGCCTAAGTAAAGATGCTTTCGAAAGTTACGATGCTGAAGAAACAGAATTGGGATTGAACCTTTCAAAAATAGACCAATTCCTAAAATTAGCAGGTTCAGGTGATATCGTTACTATTAACCATAATGAAGATGAAAATAGACTAATTATGGAAGTAGATAATATTACACAAAAGATGCCTTTGTTAGATACAGCCGGTATGACTGATCCAAATGTACCGCAACTAGATTTACCTATCAACTTAACGATCCAGGGCAAACATTTATTGAAGGGAATAAAAGCATCTCAAAACATATCAGACCATATCTCTATAACCGCAGGTCCTGACGGTTTTGAAATCATATCTGAAGAAGATGAGGATATGGTACGATTAAAACTATCAGAAGACGAGCTCGATGAAATCGAAGCAAACGAAAAAGTTAGATCTTTATTCGCTTTAGATTACTTCTCAAGCATGATCAAGTGTGTTGGAAGTAATACGCCCATAAGTATGGAACTAGGAGCGGATTATCCTGTCAAAATGCGTTTCCAGTTTGCAGACGGTTATGGAAAAGTTATCTATCTATTAGCACCTAGGATAGAAAGCTCTTAAAATCATTAATTTTTTCTTTTATTCTTTTTAACGGTGATTCTTATGGAGAAACAGCCTACTATAGTTCAACTTGGGGATATTGACACAGTTAAATTCATAGAATTTTCAGAAGATGAGTATGTTGACCATTTTACCAGATTAGTGGAGTTAGAAAGAGAGGAAGAAATGGAACTCCATGAAAATGAAATGAGGTATTTGAGTGGTTATGAACGGCAAAAGAAGGGGCGAGCGATACTAGATGCAAGGGCTAGGGATGAAGGGACGGGTTTAGCGAATAAACATATCGTAAAATTTGTTAGAAGAGATGGGTTGCCTGAAACCGAGATAAGTGTTGGAGACCTTATCAGGGTAAGTAAAAATCAACCACTATCCGATGATAATCCGTCCGGAACCGTGATCGAGAAAACGGGTTACTCCATCAAAGCGGTCTTCGATGAAAAACCTCCAAACTGGATTTTCGATAAAGTTAGAGTCGATCTTTATGTGAACGATATAACATACCAGCGAATGTTAGATGCCATCAATTCTATTCCTGAACTAAAGGGAAAAAAGAGAAAATTAGTGAGTAAACTTCTTTCAAAGAATGATTTGGAACGAAGCGATGTCGAAGATGTTTATCCCATAAATCAAGAATTAAATGAAAGCCAAAAAAAGGCCGTTAAAAATGCACTTAAATCCGACGATATACATTTGATACATGGGCCACCTGGAACGGGGAAAACTATCACTTGTGTAGAAGTGATTGAACAAGCTGTAGAATATGGCAAGAGCGTTTTAGCTTGTGCAGATTCTAATACAGCAGTTGATAATCTAGTCGAACATCTCGTGAACAGAGGTAGAAACGTTGTTAGAGTTGGGCATCCAGCAAGGGTGACTCCCCTTTTAAGAGACCATACTTTAGATTACCTATTAGAGAAAAATTCAACTTTCCAAAAGGCGGAACAATTGAGGCAGAAGGCGTTAGAATTGAAAGAGGAACAGGAAAGTTATACTTATCCAAGCGGCAGATGGAGAAGGGGTTTGAGCAACGAAGCTATAAAGTCCCTAGCTGAGAAAGGTAAAGGTTCCCGGGGAGTACCACCGAACAAAGTCAAAGAGATGGCTAAGTCATTGGAACTGCAGGAAAAGATCGATGAACTGTTCAAAAAGGTTGACCGGTTAGAAGACAAGGCCGTCAGTGAAATAATCACAAACTGTGATGTTGTTTGTACTACAAATTCATCGGCTGGAAGCGAAATATTGGATGGAAAGGAATTTGACTTATGTGTTATAGATGAAGCAACCCAGGCAACTGAACCTTCATGTTTGATCCCATTAATAAAGTCTAAAAAGATCATCATGGCTGGGGATCACAAACAATTACCGCCCACCATCAAAAATTTGCAGGCTAAAGAGGAAGGACTTGCCGATACCTTATTCGAACGATTGATAGCAATGTACGGGTCTAAGATCAAAACTCTTTTACAGGTTCAGTACAGGATGAATGAGAAGATAATGCATTTTTCTGATTATAAATTCTATGATGGGCAGATCAAAGCACATGAATCTGTCAAGGAACATACCTTAGATGACATCATAGATAAAATACCCCGAGATAAATTTTCAGATGTTATCGATCCAAAAGAACCACTTGTTTTCATGGATACACTTGGGAATATGGAAGAACGATCTAGAAAAGGGTCTAATTCTAAAGAAAATCCTGGTGAATCTTTACTAGTAATGGAGATCACAAAAGAACTGTTAGGATGTGGTATTTCAGAAGTTGATATCGGAGTTATCACACCCTATGACGATCAAAAAGAAAATATCAAGTCAAGAATAGACCATGAAAATATAGAAATCGATACTGTTGACGGTTTTCAAGGTAGGGAAAAAGAGGTCATCATTTTATCAATGACAAGAAGTAATAACTCAGGAGATATTGGATTTCTAAAAGATCTGAGAAGATTGAATGTAAGTATCACTAGGGCTAAGAGAAAATTGATAATTATTGGTGATTCTACTACTCTATCAGAACATCCATTTTACAATTCCCTCTTTAACTTTATCAGGGATGAAGGCAGATATATCAAAGTGAAGCTATGATCTAGAAGAAATCTGACAACTTATTCCTTCTGTATATATCGATCTGGCTTAAAGTGGTTGTTTTACTTTGTTTTGCCGCAAATAATACGGCCTCTGCTATCTCTTCAGGTTCTGTGACATCTCCTTGGCTAAATTTCTCTTTATATGCTTGTCCATCTTCATCAGGTATTTCAGTTCTAACCTCAGAGGGGTTGATCAAAGTGACTGCAACATCATATTTTCCAACTATAGATTCCACACTATGAGCAAAACCTTTGACCCACCATTTACTTGAACAGTAAATAGGGTTGAACGAACGTGGATGGTTTGAGTCAAAGCTTCCTATGAATATCAGATTCCCTTTTGACTTTTTTAAATGTGGTAAAGCTGCTTTTGTAGCATAAAACGTTCCGTAAACATTAGTTTCCATGACGTCATCAAAATCTTTACTAGAGAAGTTTTCCAGTTCACCATACCTGATGATTCCAGCGTTGTTGACTAGAATGTCTAACCGTCCCATTTTATTAACGCACTTTTCGACCATCTCTTTTACCTGGTGTTCATCTCTGATATCCGTGGGAACGGTCAATATTTTTATACCAGAAAATTTGGATTGAATCGATTTCTTAACATCGTTCAATTTGGTTTCAGTCCTAGAAGCTAAAACAAGGTTACAGCCTCCTTCAGCAAATTTTTCAGCCACTGCTTTACCTATACCAGAACTTGCTCCTGTAATTATCGCAGTTTTTCCCTTCAACATTTCTTTACTCATATCTATCACATCACAACAGTCCTAAATCATTCAACTCTTTCTTCAATAAAGTAATTTTTTCTTGTGAGAAAGATTCTAAAGGTTTTCTAACTTCTCCAAAATCCAAACCTCTCAATTTCAAAGCTTCCTTGACTCCAGAAAGATAGGGACCTTTTTTCATAGCATTACTGATCCTAAGAACTTTATCTTGTGCTTCCTTAGCCTTTTGGAAATCACCTTTCACGAAATGATCGTAAATCGATGAGACTAGTTCTGGAAAAACGTTACCGGCAGCAGTTACTGCACCGTTTCCACCCATTGTTAGGTAAGAATAGATCAATGAATCATTACCACCGAACAACTGAAGACCCTTTATCTCTTCGACAGCAGCGTAAAAGAAAGCTAGATCTCCGGAACTATCTTTCAGTGCTGACACATTATCGATCTTTGATAGCTCTTTCAATGTTTCCATATCTAAATCATTTCCAGTTCGTTGTGGTATGGAATAAATAAATATGGGTAAACTGATCTCTTTGGAGATATTTTTAAAATGTTTAACTAGAGACTTACGAGGGGAAGGAAAATAGTAAGGTATTATTACATGCACTCCATCCGCTCCTTTCTCCTCAGCCCATCTTGAAAGTTCGATTGTCTTCTTGGTGCTGTTGCACATCGTTCCCGCAATTATTGGAACTCTACCATCCACATGTTCAACTGCCAATTCAATGGCTCTTTTTTTCTCTTCCATATCTAAAAGTGGTGCTTCCCCATTAGTTCCGAGTAAGTATATCCCATGGACTCCACCATCTATGAGAAAATCTAAGAAATCGATAAGCTTAGATTCATCAATATTTTCATCTTTGTCAAATGGCGTTATAGCCGCGGGATAAATGCCTTCAAATTGGTTCATCAATATCACCATATACATCAACTGATAGCTTCTTTCTGGATTTTTATCAATTCCTTGATTCCTTTCTCAGCATAATCCAGCATCTTATCATGCTGTCCCCTAGTAAAAACTGACTCTTCGCCGGTCGCCTGTATTTCAACGTATCTTCCATCGAAGTCCATGACAACGTTCATGTCCACCTGGGCGGAAAAATCTTCTTTATATGCAAGATCTAACAAAATTTCATCATCTACCAAGCCTACACTAGTGGCAGCAACCTGCCTGATTATAGGGTCCTCTTCAAGTGATCCTTCTTCTAATAATTTATTTATGGCCAACCGTAGTGCTATCCAGCTACCCGTGATCGATGCGGTCCTAGTGCCGCCATCAGCTTGTATCACATCACAATCGATCCAAATAGTTCTCGGCCCTAATTTTTTAAGGTCTAAGCAGGTTCTTAAAGCTCTTCCGATCAACCTCTGTATTTCCTTGGTTCTGCCTTTTGCTCCTCTTCTTTCACGTCGGATCCTGCTTTCACCACTTCCGGGGAGCATACCGTATCTCCCAGTCAACCATCCCTGTTCCATCTCGTCGTTGTTTTGGATCCAAGGGGGTAAACTTTCTTCAACCATAGCAGTACATATCACTTTGGTTTTCCCAGTCTCTATCAAAGCCGAACCAGTGGGATTTTCCAAATAATTCGGGGTTATCTTGGTTTCACGTATCTGGTCATTCTCTCGTTCTTGTTTTTCCATGGATACACCTACCTAAAAAATTATGTACATTGATTTAAACCTTGGGTCAAAAAGGAAAACTTCTATATCTAAAAAAAACATTTTTGGTAGATATGAAAGAAAATCCAACGCTAGAACTGAATTCTCCTATAATAGATATCAAAGTAAAAGAACTACTTAGCAGGGGAGCGGAAGCTGAAATATGGAGGATTAATTGGTTCGGTAGGGATGCAGTGGTCAAGAAAAGAGTAAAGAAAGGTTACCGGCATCCTAAATTAGACGATAATCTACGAAAGTCCAGGATCAAGAAGGAAGCTAAATTGATAATCCTAGCTAGGAGTGCTGGAGTTCCGGTTCCTATCATATACGATCTAAGACTTGAAGATAAAACTATGATAATTCAGTATTTTCACGGGTTAAGAGTCATGGATGCTATAAATGAAGGGTACGATGTTGACCTAAGAACTATCGGGAAACATATCGGAAGGCTGCACGAAGTGGGCGTAACTCATGGTGATCTTACAACTTCAAATATACTTTTCTCACCGGAAAGTGAAAACTTTTGTTTCATAGATTTCAGTCTGGGTGAACAGGATTCTTCTATTGAAGATATGGGCGTCGACCTTCACCTGATGAGAGAAGCACTAATAAGCGTTCATGATAATCCACTAGAACTTTACGAAGATGTCTTAGAGGGGTATAGAGAAGTGTTTAGTGGGGCGGAAGAAACTATAGAAAGGGTGAAAAAGATCGAATCTAGAGGTAGATACCAATGAAAATTCTGAATGTTGTAACGTCCAACGAAGGAAAGTACAAGGAATATAAAGAGAAATTGAGTAAATTCTACGAAGTTGATATGTTAAATATCGATTATCCAGAAATACAAGCGGATGAATTAGAGGATGTAGTAGAATATGCTTTGGATGATTTAAAGGAACATGCACCATTGATCATAGATGACAGTGGTTTATTCGTTGAAAAGTTAAAAGGATTCCCCGGGGTTTACTCTTCTTACGTGATGAGAACATTGGGCTGCGACGGGATTTTAAGACTTTTAGAAAATTATGATCTCAGAAAAGCTAGGTTTGAATGTGTCATTGGATTTATAGGTGAGGAAACAAAACATTTCAAAGGAGTTTCA
>JBNJDY010000058.1:0-9786 GCA_051745305.1 Thermoplasmatota archaeon | reverse complement strand
AATTCTTCAACCACCTCAAATCCGAAGGTTTTTAAAAGAGATTGGGGGAAATGTGTTGAATGGTTCCAGGCAAATGCAGATATGCCCGTATATCTATCCATAACGTCTTCGATGACGAGGCTGATAAGCCGTCTTTCTTCCTTTAAATGTTCACCATCCCCTACCCAGTGATAACACATCAAAAAAACATCGTCTGGAGCATGTACTGGAAAAGGGGCACTCTCAGCCGGAATATATTCTATAAATCCAAAAGGTTCATCGACTTTGTAAGAAACAAATCCAGTCATCCCTTCATCTATCATATCCATCCGCCATGACAGCGCTTTTTGAATATAACCTGTAAGAGATTTTCCTTCGAGCTCTTTACCACCAGGACAACAGATGATGTCTTGGACATTCTGATCTGTAAGTCTGATGTCTTGAATATCCTCTTCCATCGAAAATGTAATCCCCGCAGATAATATAAATTTTTACCTGTATCATTCTGCATTTGGAGAAGCACAACACTTTTATATCATCATATCGAACTGACAGCTGGGTCAGGAGACCGTGGACGACTGACGGTGCTAGACACTGAGGAAAGTCCCCTCTCCCTAGGAAAGGAGGCTCATCGCAAGATGATGGGGCGAGAGTCCAGGTCAAACCGGTATATCCGGTAAGGGCGCAGAAACGACACGTCCACCGGTGAGCAATGACGTGTGCGAAGTTTGTCGAAAGACAGATGAGTTAACCCGCAGAGCGAAGATCCGATGGGATCGATGAAACGGCCACAACCTCTCTGGAGCAAGTCCAAACGAGCCGGGATGACTATTCCGGGACCGGCGGGTAGGACGCATAGTTGAATGTCGTCTTTAAACAGAAAGGGGCTTACTACGGTGACCTGACCCTTTTCTTCTTAGTTCCCTTAGGAAATTCTTTAATACACCTAGTCATATTTGGTGCCTAAGTGATAATCATGACAGAAGCATATTGTGTAAAATGTAGGGAAAAGGTCGAGATCAAGAATCCAAAGAAAACTGAGTTAAAGAATGGCCGTCCGGCTACCAAGGGCGAATGCCCTGACTGCGGGACAAAAGTTTTCAGAATTGGAAAGTAAACACTTTTAACACTTTTCTTTTTTTTCTATATATGATCACATTAGGTATAGAGGGGACTGCTCATACTGTTGGAATCGGTATAGTAAATGATGAAGGAGATATCTTAGCCAATGTTTCTTCATCCTACGTTCCCAAAGAGGGTATTCATCCGAGAGAGGCTGCAAATCATCATGCAGATACGATAAGTTATCTTATATCGATGGCTCTAAAAAAGGCAAATATTACCAAAGATGAAATCGATGTAGTTGCTTTTTCTCAGGGCCCAGGGTTAGGTCCGTGTTTAAGGACTGCTGCAACAGCAGCTAGAAGTCTTTCACTTAGGTTGAATGTTCCCCTTGTGGGTGTGAATCATTGTATAGCACATTTGGAAATAGGAAAATTAAGGACAGATGCAGTTGATCCGGTTCTTCTTTATGTATCCGGTGGAAATACCCAGGTGATCGCTTTTTCTAGAGGCCGGTATCGTGTGTTCGGTGAAACACTCGACATAGGACTGGGAAACATGTTAGATAAATTTGGAAGAGAAAATGGTATGTCATTCCCTGCCGGACCTGTGATCGAACAAAGGGCAAAAAAAGGTAAAAATTTAGTGGATCTTCCATACAGTGTTAAAGGTATGGACCTTGCATTCTCGGGTATAATGACCGCAGCTTTAAATTCTGATGATGAACTTAACGATCTCTGTTATTCGATACAGGAAACCACTTTTGCCATGCTGGTCGAAGTTACTGAAAGAGCTTTAGCTCATACCAGAAAAGACGAAGTCCTCTTGGGTGGTGGAGTTACAAGAAACAAGAGATTACAAGAGATGGGAGAGATCATGGCTGAAGAGAGAGGAGCCTCTTTTTATGTACCCGATGGAGAGCTTTGTATTGATAACGGCACTATGATCGCATGGACCGGATGGGTCATGTATCAGGCAGGTATATCCATAAAAGTCGAAGATTCGAGTATCAAACAAGGCTATCGTACAGATGAAGTAGATGTTTTATGGTAAATCTCGAAAATTTTAATAAGTGTTCTATTAATCTAGTATCAGGTGAAACACATGGTAAATAAACCCTCAGAGGGTATCTGTTCAAGATGTAATTCTGAAAACTTAGAGTTCTATGATGATGGCAGTGGTAGATGTATGAACTGTGGTAGAACATTCAAATGGGCTTCAGAAGAAAAGATTGCTCAACAGACAGAGGACGAAGATTATTCACAAAAAGAACACCAGGAAACTCCTTCTCAAGAATCGAAGGAAACACTAGGACAACAAACAGGTATGGTTTCAGGTGTTTCACGTACAAACGGTTATAGACAGAATAATAGACGAGCTCATACTCCGAATCAAAGAGATCATGTAGTTGAAAAGCCTTCCAGAAGAGGGTTCTTATGGTTAGGTGTAACAGGTTTGATTTTTATGATGGCCGGATATATTCTACTTTCATTATTCACAATGGATATAGGATTATCAGAGCATCAACAGATGATTCAAGGATTATATATTCTTCTCACAACCGTTGGAGTTCTAATGGCTGGTATGGGAATGATGATATATGGAGCGGTAGCTGATGACTTGGATGGGAGTGTTAGGATGGGTTTGATAATCGGCTCATCCCTGTTGATAGCCATCTATCTCGGTATTGGCCAGTTGTCTATATTCGTTTTCTAAAACTTTTTACCTCCTATTTTTCCCATATCTATTTATAGCATTTTTATTATCCGTTGGTGATTAGGGAGTTATAATATGACAGAAAAAAAGGTAACCAAAGAAGAACTTTTAAAGAAAGCGAAGGAACCAGCCAAGAAGGCCATGAAATGGCACCCATTTTACAAAGGAAAGATCGAAGTATCCCCCAAAGTACAGGTAAAAAGCTTTGACGATTTCAGTGTATGGTACACACCAGGTGTTGCGAAACCTTGTGAAGATATACACAAAAATCCAGAGATGGTATACGAGCATACAAACAAATGGAACAATGTAGCGGTTGTCAGCGACGGTAGTCGTGTTTTGGGACTCGGAGATATTGGACCTGAAGCCGGTATGCCAGTTATGGAAGGTAAAGGTCTATTATTCAAATATCTCGGCGGTGTAGATGCATTCCCAATATGTTTGAATGCTCATGAGCCTGAAGAGATTATTCAGGCAGTTAAATGGATCGCACCATCGTTCGGAGGAATAAATTTAGAAGACATCTCAAAACCAAAATGTTTTGAAGTTTTAGATACCTTAAGAGAAGAACTTGATATTCCTGTATGGCACGATGATCAGCAGGGAACTGCAGCTATCACGCTAGCTGGAATCATAAATGGTTTAAAAGTGGTCGATAAAGAATTAGAGAATGCAAAGATAGGTTTGGTTGGAGCAGGTGCAGCAAACCTCTGTTTAGCTAGAACACTTTTGAAAGCGGGAGTTAAGGAAGAGAACCTTTACTTAGCTGATTCAACTGGATTATTACACCCAGGTCGTGAAGATTTAGACAAAGAATCAACCCCAGAGAAATATAGATTCGCTCAGAAAACCAACAAAGAACAGCAAGAAGGTGGATTACCAGAACTGATCGAAGGAAAAGACGTCGTGGTAGCGGCTTCAAAGCCTGGTCCAGATACTATTAAGAAAGAATGGCTAAAAGGTATGAATGACGATGCGGTATTGTTCGTGGTAGCGAACCCGATACCAGAGATATGGCCGTGGGAAGCAAAGGAAGCAGGTGTCCGAGTAGTAGGAACAGGAAGATCTGATTTCCCGAACCAAATCAACAATTCTATCGGATTCCCAGGAATATTCAGAGGCACTTTAGATGTTAGAGCGGAGACTATCACAGACGAGATGCACATCGAGGCAGCTTACGCGATTGCTGAAGTCCAGGAAGAAGAAGGACTGGATGAAGAGCACCTTGTACCCACCATGGATAACACAGAAGTCTACATTAGACAGGCTGTAAGAGTCGGGTTGAAAGCTATTGAACAGGGAATAGCTAGAGTTGAACTTTCTGAGGAAGAACTTAGGGAGAAGGCTGAGGGGATAATAAAGTCCAGCAGAGAAAAAACCCAGAGCATGATGAAACAAGGTTTCATAAAGGATGCTCCATCGGTTTAAAAACTCCTTTTTTCTTTTATTTTTTCAAAAAACCTATATTGGTTCACTGTTTATGTTTATCCGTGAAGATAATAGCGGTTGCCACGGATAATTTCAAGTTTTATTATGATGTGGTTAAAGAGTTGAAACAGAGGGACATCCCCTTTGTAAGCATATCTCCGACTGATCCCATACCCGAAAACATCGGAGTTATTTTAACTACTGAAAAAGAAGCAGATGGTTTAGGATTTCCAAAGGTCATACCCGTATCTGACGATATAAGAAAAGGTATAAGGCAGGCGTTATCGGCAATATCGGGGAAAGAGTCGTTCCAAAAGATGATAGTCGGCATAGATCCTGGAGAAAAACCTGGTGTCGCTCTTCTAGGTGATGGAAAAATATTAGAGACCGTTTATGCAGAATCTCCTGAGGAGGTTAGAGATATTATCGATAAGTACGTAGATGCTTATGAGTTCCACGAGATGGTAGTAAGGATAGGACACGGTGATAAGACCAATAGGAATAGGACCATAAATTCATTAGCTGGTCTTTGTGCTAGGATCGAGATCGTCAATGAAGAAGATACTACTCACGGTGGTTTCCTACCGGATCTTACATCAGCTAAAGAAATATCTATCACATCAGGAAAACCAGTTGAAGGGCATTTCGAAGTAGAGGCAACGGAAGGAGAAAAAAGAGAGATCCAGAGAAGAAGCAGACTTGAAAGTGAGGGTAAGATAACCATCTCTAAAGAACTTGCTAAGAAAGTGGTAGAAGGGGAAATAGATTTGAAAGAAGCTATCAAACGTCAGGAAGAAGGTAGCAGAGATTGACTTATGCTATTATCTTTAAATTTCCGAGAACTGGTTCGTAAACTTTACCGCTGCTTCTTAGGCTGTTGACCGCTTCTTCAAATTTGTCCTGACCGATGTTTTCACTATCCATGACCTTATTCATGACTTTTTCGTATTCTACGCCGTTGTCATGTTCTGCCATGTCTTCTAGGTCCTCGATAACTTTTAGAATCTCTTCCTCTAACTCATCATCATCTTCCTTTTCTTCTTGAGGTTCTTTGGTTTTCCTCTCGTATTCAGGAAGAATATATCTTAAAGAATCTTCTATCATTCTCCAATATTTTTCAAAGGAAGGGGGACCATAATGTTCCATAGCTTTCTTTATACCATCCGCCAAACTTGCATCGTAACCTAAATCGACTAACTCTTCAACAGAAACATCTTCCATGTTAGTTGCTTCCGAAACGGCTTCAAGTCTGTGTTTCAAGCTTTTAGCGGACTCTAAAATCCAGTAGTCCCTCTGTTCTTCAGTGACCTCTTTTATGAGTTCTCCTCTGAGATTTACAAGTATAGTTTCTTCATCTGGTCTATATGTGTTGGCTTTACCGACAACCGCCACGAAGGTGGGAGGTTCCATATTAGCCAAGGCTGTAGCTACTCCTGGTTGATACTGTCCAGCAGATACAAAATAGGTTCCAGTTGGATCGGTAACTCTTGCCCTCCACAACGGTTCAGCGGGTGTGCCAATATTTTCGGTTTCAGTAAGTACACCTACGACGTACACTCTATTAACTTTAGCACCTAAGGGTGTCACTACATAACTGGGGGATCTTTCTTCCGTCCCTCCACTCTCAAGAGTAGATCTGTTGAACTCTTCTGCAAAAATTCTCCAAGCTACTTCTCTATTTATCATACTCATTTGATTACCTCCATTTTATATATAAAAGAAAGGAGTGTGAGGTGTTTCACACTCTCACCTCGTCAAGTAATTTTCTAGCTTCTTCTTCAACGTCGATGGTCTTTGTACTAAGATCATTAGCTATTAGCATCAAACCGTAATCATCGCTGGTTACGTTCCCTGTAGTTTTCACCGGTTGAGCTATAAGTTTTTCTTCGATCTCATCTTTGATGACATCTTGATTCATGTTGTCCCTTGCTATGTCCATGGCCTTTTCCATATCATAATCTAGGACTTCTTCAGTTAATTCTCTGTTGGCGATCACAGTTAATGCTCCGGTTCCATCATCTAATATTCCTTTTATTCTTAGGTCAGGTTCCCCATCGACTTTACCGTGTACTCTACACGCGCCTTTCTGGATCACCCTGCTGCATTCCGGGCATCGGAAGATTAGGCCGCTGCCACTTTTGATATCGATCATAACCGCATCGATGACTGCATCGACTGCTCCACCACGTTTAGCTAATTCAGATATAGAAAGGACATTTATTTCTCGTAGATCCTCAGATGGTGGTAATACATCATCATCTAAAAATTCAACTTCTGCATTATCGTCAAAACTCAATTGAGGGATACCTCTCCAAGAACGGATGTATCCTCCTTCAATTTGAACAACGTCGTCTGCTTCCAAACCAAAATCGTGCCATGCACTGAATTGCGCTTTACCTGTTTCATCTGCTATGACACCCGAGTATAGATCCTTCTCGCCATTTTTTGTGTTGACCGTTTTTTTATCAACTGATAATAATCTACCAGTAATACTAAGATTTCTCATACCTTCCCTTATATCCTTGAGATCACATGGCTGTATCTCACTCTCGAATCTAGGAACGTCATCATCATCTAAATGTTTAACAGTACTTTTAGTTCCGATATTTATCTGAACTTGTTCATTCCATGTATTTGCATAGGCGTTCTGTATGCCTACGGTATCTCCTTTTTCTACATCTATAGGTAATTTCTCCCATGCAGTAAAGGAAACAGTACCCGTTTCATCACCAAGTATACCATACTGTATACTCTTTGGCTCGTCATCTACTTCTATCTCTTTATCATTGATAGAAACGATCCTAGCTTTGAGATTAAGGGACCTTTCGTCACCATTTATGTCTTCGATCCTCTTCTCAGCGCTATTGAATAGCTTCTGAGGATCTCCCTCGTGCTTTTTTACTATCGCTCTTTTTGCGGTTCCCAAAGGGACTCCATATACATCGATATAGTTGTGGAGTTCCTCTTCGATCTGTTCTTTACTTACTTTTTCGTTCAGCGCCCGGGTTATATCTTCAATATGGGGCGCGAGTTCATTTTTTTCGTTCATTTTACTCACGTTTTTTGCGTTTTGTCAGTCCCGATAAGGACTACGCTACCCTAATATGAGAGATTATTTAATCATTTCCGAAAGGGATAAGTGAAAAAAGTGAAAGTGGTTTTTTGACCCTCTTACTCAGGGTATTCTTCGATCTTCTCAAAGTTGTCTTTGATATAATCAAGGATTATATTACGGTCTCTCTTGAGATGGGATTCATACCATGTTTTTATTATGTCTTTCAACTTTCCATGGATCTCATCGACCTTTTTGTCGCTTATCGGGAACTCGTACTTACCGATTTCGTAGCGGGCAAATATACGTTTCCATCCGCTGTATTTGTAATATGTTTCTCCTTCACAGAATTCGAAAAACATACCCAAAAATAGTTCATCATCTTCTGAGTAGTAATCTAGCATTATAGTATCACCGGTTCGATCTTCATCTTGTGTTTTATCCATTAGTTTTATAGTTCGTATCCCAGAGAAGTCAAAATCTTCCCTGAACTCCCATTCTTCCGGGAATTCTTTAAATTGAGCGAAAGAACTGTAGTCTGGTTTCATACTGAAATGAACATTCAGCTTTTCGAATCTTATCCAGATTCGCCAGAAGTCCTTGATGAACTGTCTGTTCAATTCTGCCATCCTTGAATCTCTCTCCCCCAAATTTCTGAAGGTCTCTTCTGTTTTCTCTTCTAATTCAGCATCCAGCTCGTCAAACCAATCACTAGACTTTTTATCGGACTTTTTCTTTGAAGCCATGATATCACTTTATATTTATTTTTAAGACTCCTTATATCTAATGGGTAATGATAGTGGAGATATAAAAGTTTTCGTCATAATAAAGACGAAATTAATAAATCGAAATAACCCTTATCAAAACAAATCAAGTGTTTATAATAATCTACCCTATGATATACTTACCATCTTCCATGATCTTTTCATCGTCAAACCATATATTACACTTGGTTAAGATCATATCTATGTGCTCTGGGCAGCTCCAGTCTGCAAAGGTGTCGTCAGCGATCGGGTCTCCAAAGGCCACATGTATACCCGGATATTTTTCATCCTGAAGCATATTGTCAACGATTTCATCTAAAAATATGTTGGTTCCGAAACCCACTTCCCCGACATATTTTGAACATTCATGCCGGCTGATGTATTCTTTGATCTCCCTTTCTAGATCTTTATTCTCACATGAGACAGACGTCGCCTGTGGTCTTTCCTTGGTCGTAATCTCCATGGTTACCGGGGTTTCTACTAAATCAGAATGTCTGTATTTTTCACCTAGATAATCCCCAACAGACCCATCGATGACGATCTTTCCTTCCATGGTTGTTGGAGGTTTGAACATTTCACCAGATGGAAGATTAACCCATTGACCTTTTGTATGACAAATACCCGTTGATCGAACCCATTTATATCTATCAAAAGTTCCCGTTATATCTGTACCAAGTTCATTGGTAACTCTTACTTCATTTACATCTTTAATCATATTGTATAATTTTTCAGTGAATTCTGATATCTTTTCATAGTCCGCAGCCATGCTGTTACTAATTATCTCTTCATTGATGTTAACCATATGCGCATGACGTCCCATATTCAAAGCAGCTTTTAAAAAAGGCATTCTAAGGGTTTCCAATTCTCCGTCTAGGGAATGAGGAGTCCAAAAAGTAACGTCAGCGTCGTTTGCTGATTTTTGAACTCCAGTAGGAAGTTTTTTCAGTGGTCTCTTACCATAAATATTGAGGTTGAAGTATCTCACCTGTGGTGTGGTCTCTAAAGATATATCCCTGAGCCCCAAACCTATATTTTTAGTTCTGTCATCTGAAACGATCACAACTTTCTCGTTTTTTTTAACACCCATACATGTCTCAACCGCGACACGACATCCTTTTTCAATAGACATTTGAAAAACCATCAATTGTTGTTTATATGCATCCCTAGTTTAGATGGTATTTAAAATTTTTGCTGATCGAATGTTTGACTATGTGCAAAAACAAATTCTAAAATAAATAAAAAAGGAAAGGGATTTTTATTTCATAGCATCGATAAAGTCGTCTACTGACATGGCAGCCATGGTAACAGTATCGATAGTACCTCTAGAGCCCATCTCTACTGCGACTTTTGTAATGACCTTTTTATCAGGAGCATCAAAGATTGTAACGAAATCGTAGTCTCCAAGGAGAGCATACTGATCCTCGACCTTCACTCCCATTTTTTCCATTTCTTTGTTAACTTCTTTTATCCGTTTAGGATTGCTTTTTATCGTTTTTCTACCCTCGTCTGTTAGTTTTGATAATATCACATATTTTGGCATATCTATCCCCAATCATATATAATGCGATAAACGATATTTATCATTTTCTAAAATGAGTTTATTGTAAATAGATGTATTTATCAGAACTATTGGTGACATCGAGGATTAAGACGAATGAACAAAGTGAATTTATTTGTCGGAAAATTAAAATTTTTAACTTATCACTAATCATCGATTAGTAGACCCATCAGAATGTTAACACATTCTAACTGCCCATTAAAAATCAAAGATTTTATAATGGACCC
>JBNJDY010000057.1:0-10326 GCA_051745305.1 Thermoplasmatota archaeon | reverse complement strand
TGGATCTTCAGAACCTCCGAACTCCTGATCCATCTGTTCTTCTAATTCTTTCATCTTCTCTCTCATCTGGACTTCTATTTCTTCTGGAAGTTCTGATTTATCTAAATATGTCAAGCATGCTTCAGTCGTAACCGTAAAACCGGGAGGTACGTTCAATCCAATCGAGGTCATCTCAGCTAGGTTTGAACCCTTTCCTCCCAACAGGTCTTTCATGTCTGCACTGCCTTCTTCAAAAGAATACACGTATTTCGTCATAATTACCATCTTTCCAGCGATGTAACTGATATAAAAAAATTATCCTTTTAAAAGGTAAAAAAGAAAAATAAAAGGTTTTGTTTAAAGACTAAAATATTAAGAGTTTAATTCGTCCCAAGAGATTACTTCAAGAGATGTAGGTAATTTTGGAACATTTCCTACTTTTCTTGCCAATAGGAGTTCAGCATCTATCTCTTTTGCGATGTCCACCAACCTCTGTGTAACTATTCCATTGAATATAACCTTCTTAGCTTTGCCTTTATGTGAACCGAGTTGATCAGCAAGTTCTCTTATAGGAACTTCCTCGATAATATTGTCATCATTATCTAATATGACCGCTTTCTTCTCATTTTTTATATCGTTGATTATCTCGTTGTATTTATCAAACCGTGATGTTGATTTTTTTGTCTCCCGTTTCTTCTGCTTTTTCTCTTTCTTAGGGCGTTTTTTTTTCGTTTTACTCACTGCTTCTTCTGTCTCTGGGATTTCTATCTCGTACATTTCGACGTACTGATCTTTTGGTATCTTAGCTCGTAAAGCCTTCATTATTTGTTTCTGTGTTAACTCTTCCACTTCATTGTTTTCTGGAGCTGTAGACACGTAATCGACATCGGCTGTTTCTAAAAGTTCTCTCAGTATAAGAGAACCACCCCTATCTCCATCGACAAAGGCAGTGGTTACTCTTTCTTTTGACAATTCTTTGATCGTATCAGGTATATCAGTACCTTCTACTGCTACCGCATTTTTTATTCCGTATTTGAGCAAGTTCAAAACATCTGACCTTCCTTCAACTATTATGATGGCATCTGAATCTTTAACGTTCGGTCCTGCTGGTGATTTCGAATCCCCGTAGCCACTGATCTCTTCCATCTGGACTTCCTGTCTAACAGATTCGGTAAGATTCCCAGAAGTAACTTTTCCAGTTTCCATGACCTCTGATAGAAGTTGTTTCGCTCTCTCGACGATTTTGTTTCTTTTGGCCTCTCGTACATCTTCGATCTCTTCGACTTTTATCTCCGCTTTGCATGGTCCTACTCTATCTATAGTTTCGAGTGCAGCTGCCATTATCGAAGTTTCAACTAAATCTAAGCTGGATGGGATCAACACTGTTCCCGATGATTTACCTTTTGAAGAACTCACCTGTACCTCGATACGTCCCATACGTCCGCTTTTCTGCAGATCTCTTAGATCTAGTTCATCTCCGAGTAAACCTTCAGTTTGTCCGAAAATTGCACCGACTACGTCAGGTTTCTCAACGACACCGTTAGCCTTTAATTTAGTCCTGATAACGTATTTTGTTGTACTTGGATCAATATCCATTTTGAACACCTAATTTTATGATATTTTTTTGAAAACAGCTAGTAAACCCTCCAAATCATAAGCCTATATTGACTACTTTGAGTACGAATTTGAACGCGATTTATTAAAGGGATAAGGAATGACGTGATATGTAAATTAATGATATTTGATTCGTAATTTCACTACTAACTGTTCTCAGGGAAAAAGGGTTAATAGATGTATATATATCTTGTGTTCAATCATTATAACATGTCGGGATAGGCTTTACGTATGTTTTTAACGGTTTGAAAATCCATCAAACCGGAGTCCGTTACAGCATATGTATAAAATTCCTCTATGTTCAGACCTTTTAAAATGTCTGATATGAAGCTCCTAGCACTGATCATATCCCTTCCCTCAGATAGGGGACTGAATGCGGGTAAAATCAATATGTTTTTAGATCGGTGATATAAAAAACAAGAGATCTTGATGAACGCACCCATATCGTCCCGGATTTTTATCGATGGGTGTTCATGACCTATTATCAAAAATTGATGTTCAGTAATACTCTTATGACCATGGCTGATGGTTATATCGTCCAAAACCATAAAGTCTTCATAAAAAACAATACCCCGTTTCTCGGTTATAGTTTTTAAAAAGTTATCGTGATTGCCCCTGATGATTATCAATTCGGAATGGTCTCTTATAAAATCGATGACTTCGACGACCTCAATCAACTCTTCTTTCCGATTTCTCCCGAATTCGTGCTTAAAATCACCGTTAACTATTACAGTTTGTGGATCATATTTATCAAATATCGTAGATAATCTATCCAATATCTCATCTTTCTGAAAGCGTGGGAGAGAAAAACCCTCATCCTTCATACTAGCCTCTAATCCTAGGTGCAAGTCCGCTAAAATAATAACATTCTTCGGTTCATACCAGACACAATAATCCGATGTGATATAGACTCCATCCGCTAATTCTATTCTCTCCATGATCAAGAAACGATTTCTTTGAATACGTCAGAATCTCTAACCTCGTCGAAGGCTTCGTCTTCTTTAGCCTGGACTCTGTATTCTTCCTTCATAGATATAGCTCTAGTTAGGATAGGTTTGAGTAATTTAAGATTACCCTGTTTCGCTGCTATTTTAGCTTTATAGTACCATGCACTAGGTGTTTCTTGTTCAGCTTTTACCACTTCATTGAAATCATTCATGGCTTCTTCATATTCACCCAATTCATAAAGTGCCGCACCCTTACTTAACCTTGCAATAACATCAGTACTATCTCTTTCTAAAACTTCTTTGAATGCCTTCGCCGCTTCTTCATACCTACCTAGTTGATATAAACACGCACCTTTGTTGTGCCACAAATCTATATCGTCTTCGTTTTCTTCCACTATCTTTTCGTATGTTTCTAAAGCACCTAGATATTTTTCACAATTATACAGTGCGTCACCTTTTTTGTATAACAGATTGATATTGTTTGGATTCAATTCCAGGGCCTTGTTGAAGTATGTTATATCTTCAGGTTCGATGTCATGGATTTCTTTATAATATCTGAGAGCTTTTACTCTTTCACCTTGTTTCTCCATTAACTCAGCTTTTTTCCTTAGAGCTTCTGTATTTTCGGGGTCCTTCTCTAAAATTTTGTCGATGAGTTTTTCATTACCCGGATCATTTTCAAGTGCTTTAATATAAGCCTCATGAGCCTCCTGTTTTTTTCCCTGTTCTTCCAATTTTTCCGCTCTAGAAAGCAAAATATTTGGATCACCGGGTCGCAGTTTTTTTAATTTTTCTAATGATCTCTCATCATCTGGATTTAAATTTAATACCTTTTCATATGCCTTAGCGGCTTTTTCCTTTTTACCACAATCTTCAAAATACTCAGCTTCCAATTTCCACAGTTCGGGATTATCCGGTCTTTTCTTCACCAATTTATGGATATGATAAATATTAGATTTGTTTAGCTCAATTAACTTTCTAAAAGTGTCTATAGATTCATCGACCCTATCTAAAAACATAAGCAGATTAGCCTTATTTAACAGTGCCTTTTCGTTATCGGGCTCAACCTTTAGTGCTTCTTCAAAACAATTTAGAGCGTACTCTTCCATATCGGTCATACCAACATAAGTTTCACCCTTCTGGATCCAGGCTTCAAAATTGTTTTCGTCAAGGTTAAGAGCGCGTTCGAAGGATTCTATCGATGTATCATATCTACCTATCTCATACAGGCCTTTACCTATTTGTCTGTAAAACGTTGAAAATTTTTTTCTATCATTCATCAGGATCCGTTCATTTTTAGACAAAATTCTCAGTGCAGACCTATATTTCATCTTGGCTGGTATTTTACGTCCTTTCGCCTGTTCCTTCTTTCCTTCTGATATGCACGCTTTCACATTTTCAGCTATTTTCTCCTCTTTACTCCTTCCAAAAGGCAATCTGACATCCCCTGTTTCGTTGAGTACTATCTCGTAGGTAATTGATGATATGAGATATAAAATCTTCGGTGACTAGAATAGGATATGGACTTAATCCAGTTGTAAGAAATTTGTGTATTAAAATACAAGTATTTCTATAGATGATTTTACAGTAATTTTCCCCAAGAATGTTCAAAATTACTGTGGATTTTACCAAGATCTTTTTTCCTCACTTTTAATCCTCCCTTTTTAAGCGTAAAATCGAAATCTTTAACGATCGATGGGTATTCATTGTAGAATAAGATTGATTTCATCAAATACTTTCTTGGTTGTTTGAATTTCCAATATGCGCGGGAATATGCCTGGAGAACAATATTTAGCTTTTTGTGATCATCCTCGCCTTTCACTTCAACAATGGGTAAATCACTATTAGTATGATAAATTATATCGATATCCTTTTTATCGAATCTGTACTCAGTATCGGTCCCTTTATGATAAAAAACCAAATGTTTAGATAATCCGATATCTCCAAATTCTAGATGAGAATTATGTTTGGGTTTGTTTCTGAATATTTGAGGACCTACAAAGGGTTTGAAATACTGCAGGAAACTACCGTCTTCACAGTGAACCAAGCCCCAGTACCACGGCATGGCAGGTGAATTTACAGAAACCCTTTGAAAATATCCTGAACCTGTGATTTCTTGCCCCTCTATCAAACCATTCAGTTTCATCCCATAGATTTTCAATATATTATAACTGTAATTTCGGATATAGTTCTGCTCGTTAAAACGATGTTTTTGTAGATAAGGGTTCCAAGGAGTCAATTCAAATCTGAAATCGTTATCCTCATCTATAATGTTGACATGATATTTTTTGGAGTTGCCATAGAATCGATAATCTTTGCCGTTCAACAATGGATTTAACTCTCCACTTCCTCCATTCTTCTTGACCTCGAAATCACTCCCTTCTAAAATCAAAGGTTCTACCATCTTTTCTCCGTCGAACCACCAAGCAGCTGTCATACCGTTGAATTTCAGTTTGTCGTTCTCGTAAGATGGTGGTTTTTTCTGCTTCCAGAGCTTTCCATTGACCTCTATCTGCTCAACCTGTTTCGTAGACCACAAGATCATTAGCTGTTTTGGTTTAGATGGGGTTGATGGATTATCTACAAAAAATATCCACCACCACCAATGCCATGAAAGCCCCTGAACCATGTCATCTGTCTTCAATGACCATATATCTTTATAATGAGGTTCTGCAGAATCCTTAGACATTTAATAATTGTGACATCGATATGATATTTTAGGTTTTGGGTCAGAAAGGGGAGTGATATCAATAAATCTCTTCTTAATGGTCTCCGAGAGGGCCACACGTTTTTAGTGCAGTTTTTTATCAAAAAAGTTCCTGGCAACTCACTAACATTCGCTCCCTATTTTTATAAAACCTTTCCTTAAGGGCTATCGTTGATAGCCCTACACGTTTTTAGTGCAGTTTTTTATCAAAAAAGTGCGGGGGAAGGGATTTGAACCCTCGGACCCCTGTGGGAATAGATCTTGAGTCTATCGCCGTTGGCCATGCTTGGCTACCCCCGCACAAGGAAGCATGATTGGCGAAAGGGGTCCTTGTAAGCGCTAAATAGATGAAACAAATATATTTTTCTATTAAACCAGGAAGACTTTTATGTTTCTATATATTTTCACTTTTCAGGTAAGATGAATAGAAAAGATCGGGACTATTTAAGGAAAGCTCTCAGTGAACAGAGACCTCACGAACGGTACAATAAAGCATTGTCCAGGGTGATCAGTGAGAGGATGAAAAGTAGAGCCGGATACAAAAAATACCTTGAACTCATAGATGATTTGCGAAAATACTCAAGAAAAAATGATTGTTCAATAGAAGATGCTGTAAAAGAAATGATATCCTGAATTTTTTGGTAGTTTAAAATTCATTGCTAAGTGTCATCGTATGATTTCCAAGTTTGTCTTCTCGGTAAATGAAGGTTTCAATTGAGAAAATGTCTGAGTAGGTAGAGAGATCAAGATAAGTCTCACCTGCTATCTTACTATTTTTCCTATGGATTTCATCGCCTATGAAATAGACATCAGCTCTACCAACTAGACCATCATCGATCTCGATACTCATGGTATTGTTTCCGTGAAAGTCCAGATACAGAGATATTTCCTCTATTTCTTCGATACCGTTGAAATCATATAGCCAATCTGAAAAACCGTCCTCATAAAAATCCAAGGAATGGTACCTACTAGGTATTCGATATTCAGGGAAATAGAAACCGTAACCGTTGGAATTCTCCGAAGAACCTACTTCAGAATTGTAACTTTGATGATGTATCACACTAGAATTTATTTGTGCTCTTAGTTCTTTACCGCTCATACCCAACCGCTGTCCGTTTATTCTTTTTTCAACGTTCATAGAGAAATGATAAAGATCCATAGGTTCAGGTTGTGGGCTGTAACGTTCGGTGTTATTTTTCGCTTCACTGATCTCCTTGTGATAATATGGTAGATAATCATCTAATGTTCTAAAATAATCGTTCATCTCCGTGTAAGGGATCTCAGAAGTATCGATGGCGGTCAAACTTGAAGAAATGCCGCTGTTGTTCTCTCCCCAGCTAACAAAAGAATCTACTATTACTCTTGATAGATCCACGGGCTCCATCTCTGGATTCTCATCCAATTCATGCATTATCTTATCATAGGGCCATCCTTCGATGGGTTCTTCCATCTGTGAACCTATGATCACATCTGCATTGTCTTTTAACTGATAAAAGTTTTCGATCAGTCCCATTGTACATGCATCGAATCCAAGTATATCCAATCTGATATCTCCTAAACCCTCTTCGATATCTACCACGTTCAAACCCTCACCTTTCTCCAAAAGCATCCCGTCCAAACTGCTACCGTGACCCCAAAAGTTGAGCATGAAATACTCTGCAGGATAATTATCGATACTCCATTTCACGTATTGATTTAGAACATCATTATCAGTAAAACTTAGATTCTGGTCCCAGGTTTCATTGATCGAACTAAGAGGTATCTCATCTGTGCTCTCTCCTACATCATACAAACCTATTTTTCCATTCTCTTGGACCTTTTTCAAAACTAAAACATTAACACTAGTAGAGGTATAAAAATTCACTATATTCTCAAAATCTTCTTCCAACTGTTCGTCGATGCCTTCTTCACCGCTGTCACTCATATACATCATGATAGTCCAGCTATCCTGTGAGCTTGTATTGTCGATGCGATTCAAACTGACCAAAGGAACGGTTATCAGTACCAGTACCATCAGAACTACGATTTTCTTCATCTTTAACTTCGCTCTTACCGACATTCCCTATTTTAGTGTTCTGCTTATTTCGATCCCGTAATCCTTCATCCGTTCTATGATGTAATCAAAATAATTATCATTTATACCTAGATACTCTGGCGGTATGATTCCAGCATCTAATTCGTTATTCATCAACAATCTTGCAAAGGATGCAGTAGCGAATCCGGTCGATCTAGACATCGACGAGAACTTTTCATCCGCAACGTCGTAAAAATAAAACTCGACCGTGCAATCCTCACAGTCTTTAACACCCTTACATTCAACGGTCATGATACAGAAGTCGTCACTTTCGAAATCCATTTGTAGTGCGATCACGTTCAAAGTGTTTTTACGATCATTTTCCTCGAAGAATCCAAGTTCCTTCAAGACATTCATCTTTTCTAGGTGACCCGGCCATCTCAGTGTTGTCTCCTCTAAATCATCGGTTGGTATAGTTTTTAACAAAGTTCTCAACCCGTCGCTGTAAAATTCTTCGAATTCAAAGTCTTTGATCCGAACTTCAGTTATATCTTCCAGAGGTTCTAAATTTACGATATTTCCATCCCGTTTCATCCTGGCTTCTCTAGTGTACTCTTCAATAAGGTCATCAGGCGACCAGGTTACCTTGTAAAATAAAGGAGGTACAGGATCCGTTGGAAGTCCTCCGATCTTTATCATAGTCTCTTTGATTTTATCAAAATGATCCTTGATGTAACCCATGAAAAGGTTGCTCATACCGGGACCGAAGCCGGCGTCAACTATTGCGGATACATTGTTTTCCTTAGCTATATCATCCAGTTCGAAGGGATCTTCGGGCATGAAAGACACATCTACGATATCTTTACCCGTTTCGATCACCCATTTTACAGCATCGTAACCAAATTTTCCGGGCAGGGCACAGATGATCAGATCATGTTCTCTAACTTCATTTTTCACATCAGCTTCTGAAGTTGCATCTAAGTTTAAAGTTCCATACTTTTCATCCATTTCCTTCAATCTTTCAGGATCTGCATCCCCTAAAACCACTTCATAATCCTTACTCAGATCGAATGCGATAGCTTCTCCAACATTTCCTGTACCCAATATTAATATACTCATAGATATCATTCCAACTATTGTAGAAAAGATAAAATAATTACGTATAACTGTTTAGGTTGATCACAGATGAAAGTAGTTTATTGGTCTGATGTAGAAGATAAATATTTACAGTTCTTAAAGGAGAATCTCAACGAAGATATAGAGTTGACAAACATCCCTAGAGATGATGAAGAGGGATTGATCGAGAAAGCTGATCGGTTTGAAACGGTCATCGGTGCATGGGTTCCCTACGAATTTTTGGAGAAAGCTGAGAACTTAAAATACTTCATCATACCCTTCGCAGGAGTACCTACCGAAGATAGAGAAAATCTAAGAGATTTTAATGATATAACCGTTATAAACTCACATTTCAACTCGTGGCTTGTTGCAGAGCATGCATGGACTTTGTTGTCAGCGTCGGTGAAAAGAATTTGCCCTATACATAACCGGTTGAAAAAGGGAGACTGGACACCGAGATATGACCATTGGTGGGGTAGAACTCTAAAAGATAAACATCTACTCCTACTGGGATGCGGAGCGATCGGTAGGAATATCGCCAAGATTGCTAAAGTTTTCAATATGGAAGTCAGTGCTGTAAAGAGAACCTATGAAGAGATCCAAAATGTAGATAGGGTTGGAACAGATGAAAATTTGCATGACTTTCTATCGAAGGCTGACTTTGTGATATGCACACTACCGTTTACGGAAGAGACAGAAGGTTACATCGGTGAAGAAGAATTTCTAGTGATGAAGAAGGATTCATACCTAGTCAACGTAGGCCGGGGTCCAGTCATCGATGAGAAAGCTCTATACGAAGCTCTAAAAGAAAATAGGATCGGTAGCGTAGCTATAGACACTTGGTGGAATTACCCAGAAGACGAAGAATCTAGAAAAAACACACCACCTTCCGATTATCTATTGAACGAGTTCGATAACATTGTTTTCAGTCCACATCGTTCTACCCACGTCGAAGAGAGAGACAGTTACAGGATGGAAAGTCTTATCAAAATATTAAATTCACTAAATGAGGGAAAAATGATCAACGTTGTTGATATAGAAAGGGGTTACTGATCTTTTGTAATTACGAACTTACAGCCTTTGTCACCTTTACCAAAACACTCTACTTCACGAACAGATACTGAAATATCTAAAGTTTCGTCAACTATACCTTCGATCATACCTTCATCTAACGAACAAAAGGTGGTTCCCACATCCGGCATGTCACAGCAGTCGAAACAGTCGTGAACTAAGAGGGTTGAACTATCTACGATCTCTATTTCACCTAGTTGATTTTCAAACCACAACTTCTTCAATTCTTTTAGCAATTCATCTATTGAGTTGACTTCTAAATTTTCAGCGAGTTTTCTACCTGCATCTCTACCGATCTCTCTAAGGGCTGGATGAACATCTAAACCAAAAGAAGAAAGACCGTACCTGATTAGATGGAAAAGGCTTTTCAAGAAATTGTATTCATCACCACTGCTGTTCTTTAAATTTTCTAAGATCTCCAGATAATGTTCATCCGTGGGGATATCTGAAGTCCCCAAAAGTTTGGTCTTCAACGAGAATATTTTCAGCCTTTTATCATCTATATCGGTTTTAGTTTCGATCAAACCCAATTCCTCTAGATCGGAAAGGTGAACAGAGATAGTTGATTTTGCTTTATCTAGAGCATCACTTATCTCCCTGCTTGTTTTATCTCCTTCCATGAGGAGTTGGATGATCTTGTTTTTAGTCTTACTCTCGATAACGACAGCACCTTTTCGAGTTGAAAAAATCCTGGTCTCGGTCACTGGTTTATTCATAACATGTTTAACATCATGGAAGGGGATATAAAACTTTCGTCAATATACGAACGTTCGTCTGTATACGAAATATATTTATGTTACCTACTATTGTAAAGAACAGGTGTTTAAATGGAAGAGATAAGCGAACACGGTTCAGTAAATGAGATGTATGAAAAAGTC
>JBNJDY010000056.1:0-10400 GCA_051745305.1 Thermoplasmatota archaeon | reverse complement strand
TCAAATTACTCCCACCATCTATGATCCATACATGAAGATACCGAGGGCACTCACCATAGCAGGTTCGGACTCCGGAGGAGGAGCAGGTTTACAGGCCGATCTAAAAACTTTCACGGCTTTCAACGTTTTCGGAACGGTGGTCGTAACTTCCATCACAGCTCAGAATACTAAGGAAGTAACAGCCATCCACGACGTACCAACAGACATCATAGAAGCTCAGATAGATGCTGTACTCACTGATATCGGTACAGATGCGGTTAAAACCGGGATGCTCTCCAACAAAGATATAATCGAACTGGTCACCGATAAGATCATAGAATACGATCTGAAACCGGTGGTGGATCCTGTCATGGTCACCAAAAGGGGAGATCCTTTACTCGAACCATCAGCCATCAATACCTATAAGACAGAACTCATCCCGAACTCCTTGATAGTCACTCCGAACATCCGTGAAGCGGAACTTCTTACAAACTATAACATAAACTCAATAGAACAAGCTAAAGAGGCAGCCATAAGCATCAGTGAACTCGGTGTCGAACATGTCGTGATCAAATCTTTAAAACGGAACGACAAAGTCGTAGACCTTTTCTACTCAAATAAAGAATTCACAGAATACACATCCCGACCTTTCAACTCCCACAAACACGGGACTGGATGCACTTACTCTGCGGCTATAACAGCTAACCTCGCTAAAGGTGAAAGTGTCAAGGATTCCATAAACACAGCTAAATCATTCATCGACGATGCCATCGAGAACGGCTTAAACATAGGTTCCGGCGAGCAACCGGTGAACCACATGGTTTGGTTCGAACATCGAAATTAGTTTATAATACCTCCTTTTCTAAGATTTACGCATATGAGCAATAAAAAGGTGATATTAGGTATAGATGGAGTTCCTTTCCATCTTATAGATGATCTTTCAGATCAGGGTGATATGCCGAACTTTCAATCGATAAAGAAAGATGGTCATTTCTCCAAGATGCACTCGGCGATCCCTGAAGTTTCCAACGTCAATTGGTCGAGTATAGTCACCGGTAAAAATCCAGGGGAACACGGTATATACGGCTTCACAGAACTGATCCACGGTACTTACACGGTCTCCTTCCCTGACCGGAGAGCTCTCAAAGCGGAACCCTTCTGGAAAGATGACAAACGATACGTTATAATCAACGTTCCCGCTATGTACCCCGCGGATAACATAAACGGGACCATGGTCTCTGGCTTCGTTTCCCCAGAATTAGAGCGTGCAGTGACACCTGACAGCGCTCTAAAATTCCTAAAATCCATAGATTACCAGGTCGACGTTGATGCCGAGAAAGCGCACAAATCCTACAGACTGTTCCTAGACAACCTTTTCAACACACTGGAAAAAAGAGAGAAAGCTCTAACACATTTCTGGGACGAAAGATGGGATGCTTTCATGTTCGTTTTCACCGGAAGCGACAGGTTGGAACATTTCCTGTGGAATGCATACGAGGACCCATCCCACGAATACCATGAACGGTTCATAGACTACTTCAAAGAAGTCGACAGGATCCTCGGAAAAGTCCTAGATAGGATGAACGATGACGATGAACTGATAATGCTTTCAGATCACGGTATGGAAAGTATCGAACAGAACGTCAACGTTAACAAAGTATTGGAGGATAACGGATTCTTGAAGTTGGGTGACAGTCCTGAAAAACGGTACAAGAATATAGAATCGGGCACCAAGGCCTTCGCTTTAGACCCCGGTCGGATCTACCTAAACAAAAAAGATCGGTATCCAAGGGGCATCGACATAGAAAATATCACCGACGATTTGATCGATATCTTCAACGAAGTTAAATACGATGGGAAGAAAGTTATAAATCACGTGCACAGAAGAGACGATGTTTACCACGGAAGATACGTCGGTAAAGCACCTGATTTGGTACTGACTCCCGAAAAAGGTTTTAACCTTAAAGGAAGCGTTAAATACGATAAATTGTTTGATAAGAACATATTCCAGGGAAAGCACACCGCTGATGACGCTTTCATATACAGCAGCGATGTACCGATTCCCAAAGATCCAAACGTAGAAGATTTCATAGAGATTTTAAAGGAGTGATAAGATGAGTGAACCACATAATGCGGATAAAACATGCTGGAACTGTCCAGCGGCCAAGTTCAAAGGTAATGTAGATTTCAGAGGTTGTGGACAATCCAGAAGGATCGTCCCGAAGGGTGAAGATAAACAGTTGATGATAGAATGTAGACGAAGACCCGAACTGGGTCATTATGAACCTTCCATAACCTTCGAGCAGTGCCCGGAATGGATAGAGAGCGAGCACGGCTACATGCTCAAAGACATGAGGGTGATGATCCTCGGTATGGACGGCTACCTCGGCTGGACTTTAGCTTTAAAACTCGCTAAGCTCGGTTTCCAGGTCAGTGGTCTTGACAATTATACCAGAAGAGATTGTGTCATGGAGAAAGGTTCTCATACCGTCGTACCCATCCCAAAGATGACCAGAAGACTAGAAGCCGCTAAAGAAGAATTGGGAATCACACTAAACTACAGACGTATAGACCTCAACAATATGAAAAAAGTTAGAGAGTTCATCGAAGAGGTCAAACCGGAATCTATAGTTCACTACGCAGAGATCCCGTGTGCTCCTTACTCCATGGTCGATGCTGAACACGCCATAGAAACTCAAAGAAATAATGTATTGGCGACGCTCGGTCTTCTACACATCATGCGTGACGTAGTACCGATGACATCTTTACTGAAACTTGGAACTATGGGTGAATACGGTTCACCTCTTACTGGAAGACCACTTTTCGAAGGTCTGTTCCCCAACGACGCTGTTTTACAGTGGGATGACAGGGAGTGGAGCATGGGTGGCGAGATGACTCCCAGGGACCCACACAGTTTTTACCATGTCTCTAAGGTTCAAGACACATACAATGTTTACGAAGCGTGCAAGTACTGGTGGTTGAGATCCTACGATATAATGCAGGGTGTCATATACGGTGTCCACACCGACGAAGTTGCAGCCCACCCAGATCTGAGAACTAGACTCGACTACGACGAATGGTTCGGTACTGTCATCAACCGTTTCGCTACTCAGGCGGTTCAAGGTATCCCACTAACAGTTTACGGTGAGGGAGAACAGATACGTGGTATGATCGCTTTAGAAGATGCTATGGAATGTATGGTAAGGTTGATAACTGCACCTCCAGAACCGGGACAGTACGACGTTGTCAATCAGGTATCAGGACTTCATAAGATCAAAGATGTAGCGGACACCGTAGGTAAAGTTGCAAACGAGAAGTTCGATATGGACGTTAAAATACAAAGGCTAGAGAACCCGAGAGTTGAAGCAGAGAGACATCCCATGGAAGTGGTTTCGAAGAAACTTCCCCATGAACACGGTTTCGAACCGAAGGTGCCTCTAGAAAAAGAGGTCGAAAGGATGCTAGAACTGCTCAATCAAGACCATATCAAACAGCGTATAGCTGAAAAGAAACACGTTATAATGCCGAAAACCAGGTGGTCCGGTGAAAAGAAAGAATCTGGAGTTTTAGAGGTTTACAAACCCGGAGAGAAAGAGAAGGAAGGTTACGAAGGTAAACTAGATACAGAGTGATGTAAAATGGAAGTAACATCTAAAACAATCGACGAAGAGATAGAAAATTCCGATAAACCGGTTTTCGCCTTATTCTGGGCTTCGTGGTGTACCGCCTGTAAAAGGTCCGAAGTCACCGTCAAAGAGATCGAGAAGGAAAGAAATGATATCAAGATCATCGAGGCGAACGTCGATAAGAACTCCGATCTTAGAGATAAATTCAATATCCAAGGAGTTCCAACGTTCATGATATTCAACGGAACCGAGGAGATCGATAGAAGAGTCGGTGCTCACGCAAAGAAGCAGCTTAACGATATGATCGACTCAGTTACCAAATCATGATATCCGCAGTGATACCGGCTTATAATGAGGAAAAACGTATCGAGGATGTTCTTTTAGAGACAGAACCTTATGTTGATGAGATCATAGTAGTAGATGACGCTTCAATGGACAGCACACCTAGAATAGCATGTAAATACGCTGAACTCATAGTGAACCCGAAAAATTTAGGTTATATCGATTCACTAAAAAATGGATTCGCCAGAGCTGAAGGCGATATAATAGTAACCTTGGATGCCGATGGGGAACACGACCCGTCTTACATACCGTCTTTGATCGAACCTATACATCAAGATAGAGCCGACCTAGTTTTTGGAAGTAGAGAGAAAATACCTAGACCTTCAGAACGGCTGATATCGAGAATGGTCAAAAAGAAAGTAGATATCCACGACAGCGGTACAGGGTTCAGAGCTATCGATTCCGACCTAGCGAAGAGGTTAGAACTTAAAGGATATTGTACATGCGGCTTGTTAGCTCTGGAAAGTCTTTCATACGGTGCTAGGATGACGGAAGTACCGGCACCTACAAGGTCTGTAAAAAAACCAAAACGCCCTGCATGGAATCATATACCACAGTTGTTACTGGTTTTGAAAGAATTGGTTAAACCGTCAAGATAATAATACAAAAAGGATAAATATCGATCCAATGTTTTAGGTAAAGAGACTACAGAACTGTAACACGTTTACGAGGTGAAGATATGAACCCACATGACCTGAACGTCATCGATAAAATTTTCAAAGAGTTGAAAGAAATAGAGAACCGAGGTGCCGTGGTTTTCAACGCCAATTTCACAAAGATCGCTAAAACCAATCTTCTCCTATTGAAGGGTTTGATGGAGATAGAGGGGGAGAAAGGACTTTTCGTTTCACTAGATAGACCACACCAGTACATGTCATACTTACTGAAGATACATGATGTCGACCAGGATGATCTCTGGTTTATCGATGCGGTAACCCGGATGTCCGGTGAAAAAAAGAACACTGAAGGAAACGTAGATTTCCTAGAAGACGCTTTCCACGTGGGAGACCTTTTTCACTACTTGAAAGAACACAACGGAGAGTTCTTAAGGATAGATGATATTGATTTCATAGTGATAGACAATATAGCAACCATGCTTAACTACAATAGAACTGCGAAAGTAAAAGAATTCATCATAAAATTCAAAGAATTTACCGATAAACACCCTCACGTCCTAGCTGGGGTGACCATCGACCCGGAATCTAACCCGGAATTGAGTGAAATAATTAACGAGCTGTTTGATTATAAAATAGATATTAAAACTATCCAAGAGGAGGTATCAAGATGAGTAATGGATTCAGTAGGATCGAGACAGGTGTAGACGGACTAGACAAGATGATCGAAGGAGGGTTCCCATTCCCATCGGTTGCACTGGTTGCTGGAAGTGCAGGAACCGGTAAAACCACATTCGCCATGAACTTTTTAGTGGAGGGTGCTAAAAAAGGTGAACAAGGCCTTTTCTTCACCACTCTCAGCGAGCCGACACAGTGGATGTTGAGATATGCTAGCCAGTTCGATTTCATCGACAAGGATTACTTCGGTAACGAGATCAAATACGAAGATATGGGTCGGATCCTTCAGGACGGAGACTACGATGATATACTCGAATTCATGAACAACAAGATCGCAGAGGTCATGCCCCAGCGTATAGTCATTGACCCGATAACCGTCGTTGAGACCTTCTTAAAAGAGAAGTACAGGAGCTTCCTTTTCGATCTGATGAACCTGTTGAAAAATTGGCAGGCGGTCACCGTTCTCACAGGGGAGATCTCACCGAAAGAAAATTATCCGAAACAGATCACCTACGCGGTAGATTCTGTAATACTGCTGACAATGCCCGAAGAAGAGAAGGCTAGAAGAAAGTATCTTGAAGTCTTGAAGATGAGGGGGACGGATCACACCACGGGAAAACAACCGATACGATTGACCAAAGAAGGTGGGTTGATAGTGCTGAAATCTCGATTCTAACACAACTTCCTTTTTTATATTAGACCAGTATATTAGTTCATGAACTCCACCAATACAAAAATTATTTATAGAACCTCTAAAAATATGAAAACGGAATGATAACATGCAACCAGGACAACAACCTGTACTCGTATTATCTGAAGATACTAAAAGAGAAAGAGGAAAGGATGCACAGAAGAAGAACATAGAGGCCGCCAAAGCTATAGCAGACGTTGTCCGCACTACTCTTGGTCCAAAAGGTATGGACAAGATGCTTGTGGACAATATAGGTGATGTTACGATCACCAACGACGGCGTAACCATGTTGAAGGATATGGATATCGAACATCCAGCTGCCAAGATGGTCATCGAAGTCGCAGAGACTCAAGATGATGAGTGCGGCGACGGAACGACTTCAGCAGTGGTTTTAGCAGGAGAACTTTTAAAGAAATCGGAAGATCTGCTCGATAAAGATATCCATCCATCCACGATAGCTAAAGGTTACAGGATGGCTTCCAGTAAAGCCGTTGAGGTCTTAGATGATATCAAGAAACCTATCTCGATAGACGATCAGGAAAAATTGATAGACATCGCTACTACGGCCATGACAGGAAAATCCATAGAGATGGACAGGCACTACGTAGCCGATCTTGCAGTAAGAGCTGTGACTCAGATCGCAGAAAAGGAGAACGGAAATTACTCAGTTGACATAGATAACATCAAAGTCGAGAAGGTCACTGGTGCTACAGTCGATAAATCAGAACTGGTCGACGGAATAATCCTCGATAAAGATAGATTACACGACGGGATGCCAAAGGAGATCAAAAATGCAAAGATCGCTCTAATAAATTCAGCCATCGAGATCAAGGAAACAGAGACCGACGCAGAGATCACCATCACAGATACAGATCAGATGCAGCAGTTCATAGAACAGGAAGAGGAATCCATAAAAGAGATGGTCAACAAGATCAAAGAGAGCGGTGCCAACGTCGTATTATGTCAAAAAGGTGTCGACGATCTCGCTCAACATTACCTTGCAAAAGAAGGGATATTCGCCATCAGAAGGGTCAAGAAATCTGATATGAAGAAACTCGCTAAATCTACCGGTGCAAGTATCGTGACCAACTTGGTAGACCTTGAACCGGAAGACCTCGGTAAAGCTGAACACGTTGGTGAAAAGGTGATATCCGGCAAGACCATGACCTTTATAGAGGGAACCGAAGACGGTAAGTCGGTTTCACTGCTTCTAAGAGGAGGAACAGATCACGTAGTAGACGAGTTAGAACGTGCCGTTGAGGACGCTCTAAAAGTTCTAGGTGTTGCCATCGAAGACGAAGCGATACTCCCAGGAGGAGGCGCTACTTCCATCGAACTCAGTAACAGGATACAGGATTACGCTGGAACCATCAAAGGTAGGGAACAGTTGGCTATCGAAGCCTTCGCAGACTCACTAACCGTTATACCAAGAACATTGGCTGAAAACGCTGGTTTGGACGGTATCGACATACTCATGGAGATCAACGCAGCCCACGAAAAAGAAGGTAAAAAGTACCACGGTATAAACCTCCAAAATGAAAAGATCGAGGATATGTTCGAAGCACAGATAATCGAACCTCTAAGAGTCAAGAAACAGGCCATAGAATCCGCTACAGAAGTAACCGATATGATACTAAGGATAGACGACGTTGTCGCTTCAAAAGGTGACGGCGGAGATGCCGGTGGACCTCCAGGAGGACCCGGCGGAGCACCCGGTGGTATGCCCGGTGGAATGGGCGGCGGAATGCCTCCAGGAATGTAAACTCAGATAAAAAACACTTAACCTAAAAACTCTTTTTTTTATTATTGTTCGCATCAGATGAGAACTTTTTAGACACCTTTAACCCAAGATTATTAATATGATTACAATCATAATGATTACGTTCATATTATGTTCGCTGATAGAGAAAAGGAGTTAGAGACTCTCAAGAAAGCCTACGAAAGCGACAGATCTGAATTCGTAGTGATCTATGGTAGACGGAGGATCGGAAAGACCTCTTTGGTCAAACAACTCGCAAAAAAGTACCCAGTGATATATTATCTAGCTGAGAAATTACCTTTGAAACAGCAGGCCTTGGACTTCACAGCACAGGTTGCAGACGAGTTCGATAGATTTCCACCTGATGTAGAAAACTGGAATGATGCCTTTGAATTCGCCTTCCAAGGTTTTGACGAAAGAGTCATAATAGCCATCGACGAGTTTCCATATCTGATACAGGGTGAAGACAGGATACTGTCTCATTTCCAGAAACTATGGGATGAGAAGCTCTTCGAAGAAGACATTGTCCTCATCCTCATAGGCTCGAGCATTTCTATAATGGAGAATGAGGTCCTTGATTATAAAAGCCCTCTTTTCGGAAGGCGTACTAGACAGATGGAGGTCAAAGGGCTGCCTATTCAAAGCTACAAAGATTTCCTTCCAAATTACTCGAATGAGGATTTAGTAAGGGTTTACGGTGTGTGTGGAGGGATACCAGCATATCTACAGCGGTTCGATGATTCTAAAAGTATTTGGGAGAATATATCTGATAATTTTTTCAACCAGGATGAGTATATGTTCTCCGAGCCTAACTTCATTTTACAACAAGAATTAAGAGAGCCCTCTACATACAGAATGATCCTGAAGGCTATAAGCGGGGGTAAACACAGATTGGGAAAGATAGCTGACGAGGTCCATCGTCCAGTCACCGATTTACCTAGGTATCTCTCAAGGTTAGAAAGGCTCAGGATAGTTAAGAAAGAGGTACCTTATGGGAAATCTATAGAAAAATCTAGAGATACGAGATATGTAGTAATAGATAATCTGATGTCCTTTTATTTCAAATTTATTTATCCGCACCGTGGACTCATAATAAAGGGTAACGGAGATGACACACTAAAGAAGATCAAGCAGGACTACGATCGTTATCTCGGGAGGTTGTATGAAAGACTGGTTAAAGCCAATATCCATAAATTAGGTTTACCTGTGGTAGATTATGGCCGTTGGTGGTACAAGGGTACAGAGATCGACATAATCGCTGAAAGTGAAGATAGGTTGTTCAAATGTGAAGTAAAGTGGAGCAGTTTAGATAGATCCGATATCTCGAAGATTCTAGATAGCTTAAAAGATAAAAAAACACCGTTCGAAGACTATAAAGAAGTTTCTTACGTTATAGTGGGAAAAGAAGTGTCGGATTTCGAAGATAGCGATCTACACTTGTTCGAACTTGAAGATATAATGAAGGCTTGAGATCGGAGATGCCTACAAAAAATATGGGTATTCCCATCACTAAATAACAGGTGACACTAAAAGATATTTCAAATTATTATTGATTTTTCTCGAATTCAGCTTGAGCTTTGATGACTTCGTCCCAGGCTTCCAAGCTCTTCCTAGCCTCTTCTTCATCAAGATACTGGATAGCGTATCCTGCGTGGACTATAACGTAATCTCCGACTTCAACATCCACCAAAGAAACGTTAGCGGATCTGGTGACTCCTCCGAAATCTATCTCAGCATCGTCACCATCTATCTTCCGGATCTTTCCAGGAACTGCTAGGCACATATCTACGTCTACAAAATACTTATAATATAAACCTTGTGGAGTATATATGAAAGTATTTTTAGACCGATGCAGTAGTTACGAAAAGGTCGAACCGGTCATAAAAGAGGGTATCGACTCCCTGGGAGGGATCAAGAACTTCGTCAAAGAGGGTGAAACATTACTGGTAAAACCAAATCTGTTAAGGGGTGACAGTCCCGAGAAAGCTATCAACACCCATCCGGATTTCATCATCGCGGTAGTCAAGATACTGGAAGAGGCCGGAGTCAACGTGATAGTGGGCGACAGTCCCGGCGGACCTATGAAGGAAACTATCTTGAAAAGGATGTACCGAAAGGCCGGGTGGGATAGGATCGAAGAGGAGACCGATGCAGAACTCAATTACGATACCAGCATGTACCCGATAGATTTCCCGCCTGGTGACGTGATAAAATCTATAGACGCTATAGGGATCATCCAGGACGTTGACGGTGTCATCAATCTACCTAAACTCAAAACACACATGTTCACAGTTTACACCGGAGCTGTCAAAAACATGTTCGGATGCGTTCACGGTTTAACAAAATCCGCTTATCATGGTCAGTACCGAGGACTGGACAAGTTCTCCAAGATGCTGCGTGACGTCAACGACGCCGTCAACCCGAGGATCTCGATAATGGACGGTATCTACGGTATGCAGGGACAGGGTCCGGGCAGCGGTGGAGAACTTATCAAAACGAATATGGTACTTGCATCATCTGATTCCACTTCTCTAGATGCGGCTGCGTGCCGTTCGGTGGGTGTTCCCATAAACAAAGTAAAAACGATAAAAGATCTAGACGAGATCACATACACCAACCTCACTCCCGATGATTTCGATATCAAAATCAACTACCCGAAAGGAGGTTACACTCCATGGTACATGCCTAACTTCTTAACCGGATTCATCTCG
>JBNJDY010000055.1:0-10468 GCA_051745305.1 Thermoplasmatota archaeon | reverse complement strand
TATTGATATAATTTAAAATTGACCTTACACGAATGGTAAAACACCCTCCCTACCCCCAAAAATAGCATGTGGTTACCACCCGTGTAAGGTTCTTAAACTTTCATAGGTAACATTACTTAAATATAGATACTTCAAATTCGTATGCACACCACCTGAATTTTGTATGTACTCCGTGTGAAAGTTTGTTGAAAATCATTTTGTCTTATATGTGATCCTACAAAAAGGAAAAAATCTATATTGGTATTATGTAATAACTTAATCAAATAGAATGGTGATACAAATGAAAAAATCATCTTTAGAAGACCTGAAGCAGTTATCTTCTCCACTGAGCCGAGAAGAATTATCTGAGGGAGAACTAGCCCTTATACTAATCGATATGCAGTACAATATTACAGCACAAGGTCAAGGCGTTCTGAAGTATGCTAAGGAGTTAGGGGTGCGGGAAGGATATGAGTATTATTATAATCGTATCCAGAACCATATCATCCCAAATATTCAAAGACTTTTGAAAAAATTTAGAGAGACTAAAAAGATGATTGTATTCACGAAGATCAGATCATATTCTTTTAAAAGCGAAGGAGATGAGAAAGATAAGAACGATAACTCCTTTAATGATCTAGATGACAATGAGGGTGTGATCCTTAATGAGTTACGGCCGATGAACGACGAGGTCGTAATAACCAAAGATGATCCAGATATATTTCAGGGAACCGGATTGGACGCTCTTCTCAGAGAAGACGGCATAAACACCCTAATAATGGCCGGAGTCCTGACGAACGAATGTGTAGAAGCATCGGTTATTCAGGCTTGTGAAAACGAATATCGGGTTGTCTTAGTTGAGGATTCCACTGCTGCATTTTCAAAAGCTATTCATGAAAAAGCGCTAGATCTTATCCAAAACAAGGATGTTATAATAACATCGACTGAAGATATTATAAATTTGCTTTGAGACAACTCCATAAAATAGAACCTTCTGGGACATGATTTTAACATTTATACTAACACCAGATGGCGATCTGGTGGGGATGATAACAATATCTGAACTAGTTCATAACTTCAAGATACAGTCAGATATTAGAAGAATGGAGAAAACGTATAATTCAACGTTCTCGTTCTAGCAATTCCCCTGGAATGTCATGTAATAGTTCTTCTAACAGTTCTTCGAGGTCTTCATTCTCGTACTCTTTGTATACACCACTTGTAGATGCTTGAAGTTTTGCGCTATAGGTTTCTCCATTATCATTTATCTCAACGGAACATATCGTTTCTTCTTTCATCTTATCACCTATGAGTCGTATAGTTGTATTATATTATTAATCTCTTTCCGATTCCAAATCGGATATCTTATACCTGGCCATGAAAGCCTGATATTTCGGGTCTCTGTTCCTCTGCAGCTTCTTCTCTTTATCCTCAAAGATCCTCCTTTCTAGGCTATCGAGAGCTTTGTCCATAGCTTTCATCAAGTTCCAGTCAACTTCTTTAGCGTAGTACATACCGTAGTCGGTTGAAAACCGTAATCTCACACTGTACTTTGCCTGAGTTCCCCCTTCCTGATGAGACACTACATGAACATTCAAAACCAAGGGATTGAGTACTCTGTTCATCTTACTTAAGGATCTCTGGATGTCATCATACATCTGATCGTAAACATCGTGACTTCCCTTGAGACCGGATATCTGTACGAAGACCTGATCGGTTTCACGGAAACTTGTGATCATCTCTATTAGGTCGAATTGTGTAAAGACACCTTTTATATCGTCTCCTTCGATGGCTATGAGTGTCGAGATATTCTCTTTGTTCATCTTTTCAGCCGCATCATAGATCATCGAGTTCGGTGTTGTAGTAATCGCTGGCTCGGACATCACACTGTCCACCTTTACATCTCTTTGAGGTGAATCTATCTCACCGGACATGTTACCTTTCTCTTCTCTCTCGATCGGCCTAGTTACTTTATCTAATATATCTTGGATGCCCACCATACCTATAAGTAATCCATGTTCATCCACGACTGGAAGTACTCTTACATCATATCTCTCCATCATCGCTTTGGCTTTACCGACATGCTCGTCACCCCTTATGGTCTCCGGGTCCGGTGTCATATGGTCCTTTACCATGGACTTCTTCAGTTCATCTATGGATGGGATGATCCGGCTTATATCCTTTCTACTAATGAATCCTTCATATTTTCCACTTTCTGAAGTCACTGGCACACCTCTGTAGCCTGACGAAAGGAGCATTTCACATACCCTCACAAGTGTATCTTCCAGGTTCACCTCTGGAGGTGGATTCATCACGTGCCTTATTTTAGTTGAAAATGAAAGGTTCCTTCTATCTATGAAGGTGTTATCACTAACGAATCCTACCACCTCTTCATCCTCTACAACCGGCATTTCTTCGAGACCATGTTTTCTCATCATGCCTATTACGTCTGAAATTGTCTCATCAGGTGTGGTATAACGTAATTTTCCACTCATCACATCTTTAGCCTTTATATCTCTAATCTTTGTCATTTCTTTCGCCTCTCCCTATATTTGTATAATCGCTTCTAAATATTTAAGGGTTTTCCTCTATATTAGAATATTTATTATCAAAATTCGCCCTGCTTCCGTAGTTTATTCTTTCTCCACTTCGTCAAAGTACACGTCACTTAATTTGGAATTTTACATTATAGATTTGCATCTAATTATTCAATTAATTGCAAATGATTTTGAAATAACGAATTATAACCAAAAGGTCATTATATATTGGTCTTGAAAAGGGGGCAATAAATGCCCATAGACCATTGTATATAGTCCTAAAAAGGGGGACGATAAAGGTGATTAATTATGAAAAGAAAAGACGAAACAGAAAAAACTCTAGGAGTCAAACTGAAGGTTAAAAAAAGCTCTGTTAGATTCGAGGGTAGTATAAGGGTCCACGATTCCATTCTCGAGAAATTGGGGTGTGATGAAAAGGACCAAATTGTTCTGATGAATGACGAAGAGAAGAAAATACTGAATACAATCTATGCAGACGAGCTTGTCGCAAAAGATACAGTGATACTCAGAGCAGAGGCCATGGATGATCTAGATGTGAAAGAAGGAGACGAGGTCACACTGCAGGTTAATAAAAAAATTATCGAGGAACTGAAGAACAAGGCTGGCGGCTTCAAGGAGGATGTCAAGGAACAATCCGGCGACTTCAAGGACAGCGTTAAGGATAAATTTTCAAATGACGAAGATAAGGAGGAATGAATATGACAGGAATTAAAGAAAGGATTGGTGGATATTTTAGGGAAAACCCGGTTACCATAAAAAGAAAGGTGGATAATTATCTCACCGAGAATCTTCCACGGTTAGCAAGGGAGTACAAGCTTGCTTCTGAGAAGGATATTGCGCCGATAGACGGACAGATAGAGGATTACGACGAATCAATTAGTGAATTGGAAAAATGGAAAGCCGATGTAAAAGACAGAGTTTCCATACTTAAGAAGAGAGTGAAAAAAATAGAACTTGAAAAAGGAGGCGAGAAGTAATGGAACCTTTGACGATATTAGCATACGGATTGTCTATCTTATTGGTGGTGATGGTATGGCTGCTAGCGTTTCTAGTATTTATCAGACATATAAGAAAGAATAAGGCAATGAAGGAATTGGAGATCGATCACATCTCCCTGTATTTTGACGACTATTTCTCATCAATAATAAATGATTTCGACCTGGTAAAGAAATCAAGGTTCGAAAAATGGTCCAAATCTATAGGGAAGCGTTTGAATACGGTAAGTGGTAACATTTCCACGATCGAGAAATTCAGAAAGGATTTCGATCCCAGGTTGAAGACCCTGGAGAAACAGGTGGATGAGCTAGAGGACACATCATCCTGAACAAAGGGAGAATGTGATCAATGATTGAAGAACTTGGTAATTCACTCTCCACCCATGCGTATGAGATATTCATGATGATAGCCATAGTGGTTATCATCTATTTTGTTTCTTCGCTGATCCGTACATACATCAACAACAAAAACAGCGTTAAAATGGCTGAATATGCGATAAAGGGTGAAAAATTGGATATGGTAAAGAAGCAGACAGAGCTTCGGGAGTTGTCCGATGCCGCTATAGTGTTGAACGACAGCGAAAAGGAGAGGTTGGATTCCATAAATAATGACGTATCTGTTCTCTCGAGAAAGAACATCTCACTCATGAAGGAGGTTGAATCGAGAACATCCCGTCTGGAACGGGGAACAGATATGGCTATGATGAAAAAACAGATAGAAAAGATAAGAGAGCAGGAAAATAAATTATTTGGTAAAAATAAAAGGAGATGATTAAATGACAGCAGAAGCATATGGTAAGGGATATGAGGGCGAGAATGCCGGCGAATCGATGTGGGAGAGCTTCAAAGATATGTTCTCCACCGGCAGTGAGTATGAAGACATGACCGCAGATGATTTTCAGTATGAAAGAAAATTATTTGATAGAAAGATCGAGGCGTTCCTTGACAGTAACTTCACATATTACGCCCGTGATTTCGGAATACTCGATGAAATGGCCTTGGAAATGAGAGAAGAAAATGTGTCTGTTCTTGAGAACAGGAGCGAAGGATTGTTGTCCTTTATCGAGGACATCGACAAAGAAGTTTCAACTCTTGAGAATAAAGTCAACACATTGACTAAGTCTCAGAAAGGGAAGTGATAGGGTTGGGAAAGGTAGCTACAAACCAGACATTGGACGGCATTATATCCAGCTTTGTCATTGCCAATGGTGGTGACAAAAATAAGATCAAAGAGAAGCTGCCAATGCTTAAAAACTACCTGAAGAGAAGACGGATAGCAGACATCCCGGGTGATAAGCTTCTAAAAAAAGTGTTGAAGCGGAAAAAGAAACTCGACTCTGTCGAAAGAAAGGCAAAGATCTCTGCGATATTATTCACCCAGGATGGAGAGCCGAGAAAGGCTAAATATCGCACTGGAAGCGAATTTTGTAGCAAATGTAAAATGTTCAAGAATTACCATAATGAATGCCCATACTGTGGTAATCTTGAAATAACTAAATGAAAATATATGGAGGTATGAAAAATGGTATTAAAATCGGAAATACAAGGATTTGATGTGGAATATAATACTGGCAGCAAGGTCGGTGTTGTTAAGGACATTGTGGTGGACACAACTGAAGAACGTTGGCGTGTAGTTGGGATAGTAGTTTCACCAGGGATAGCGAAAAAAGAAATATTAATCAAACCAAATGAAGACGTCACGATAGATCTTGATGAGGAAACGATCACGATCTCGGATGAAGCGGAACATGACATGGCACCTGAGGATGCTTCCAGCGAGAAGAAATTGAAACTGGAATACATTCACAAGAAAAAAGTCTATTCAAAGGACGAGGAAAAGATCGGGAAGATATACGACGTAGTCGTTATGACCCGAATGGTGCCTTGGAATGTATGGAAAGTGATCATAAGAGTCCCAGGATTCATCGCTATGCGGGTGAGGTTGGATATAAGGGATATAGAATCCATCGATGAGGATCGCATCACGCTCAAATTGACCAAGAGCCAATTGGAAGAGATTACAGAGGTCGAGTGATTAAGAACCAGGAGGTGAATGAAATGACAGAACTTGAATTGATGCTTGTCATCCTTATTATGGTGGCCTTTACGCTTGTACTATTCATCATTCTCCTCCTCAACAATGTTAAAAAGTATAAAGAGGAATTGGAAAAGAAAAAAGACTATATCGACCCCAATGAAAGTCCGATAGTAATCAAATTGAAGCGCATCGACAAACATTTGGAAAACATCGAAAAAAGACTGTGAGTTGGATGCACAAACATCATCTTTGGTCTGGAGTTTAATCCAACAGGCCTATCTGTTTGGTGATAACAATGAAACAAAATAGAGGCGGAGATCTTGAAAGAGTGATGAACACCGTTGTTCGAGTAAGGAAACCCGGTGAAGGACCGGAAGAGAGTATTCACTCTTTCGATGAATTCGAATGCGACCTCTGCAAGGGAATAGTGCCAAGGAAAGGGCTCACACAATGCAGTTTCTGCGGTCGATGGATATGTAAAGATTCGTGCCGGGATGAAGAAAACATGTCCTGCATCTCTTGCGCTGGGATCATTATGTTGAGCAAGAATTCCGGAAACAATGATGACACTGATATGGAAGCTTGTAAGCAACAAGATATAGGTATTAAAGAAAATATCAAAAGATCGGGACATAAATTAAAAAATATGCTGAAATTATAGTGAAAATGAAATTCTAATTTGTGATAAATCAAGTTTTATCAAATATCTAGAGAGCCGTTAGGCTTTTCTAATAAAAAGACTTGATCATCAGTAAGGTCGCTCGGTTCAACCGTTTATCTTACCCAATCTCTATCGACTTCTTGCTCTATGTTCTCATCATAATGATCTAGAAGTTTGTTCAATACTTTATCGAAGGACTCACCGATCTTTTTTATATCATTCATCCTATCAAAAGTAGCTCTCTTTATCTCGATAGTCTTCATTTCTTCATCCTCACTCATTATATCACCTATAGTCAATACGATGACTCTGCTTAATAATTTTGGTTTGTAATTGGAGTACATCTTTCTAATATTACATCTCATTAGAGTATTCTTATTCTACTAAAACAGTTAGACTACACATCTTGAAATAAAAAAAGTCTACACATAGATGGAGTACCCTCCCTTTCTTTTTACATATGTTCTCCACCTACTTGTGGTCCACAGAAGATATATTGAACTTCTTGTGAACTCTAAAAGTGATTAAAAAGATGAAGGCCCAGGGAATCAAGTGAACAACCCCCTTAAAATTGAACCCTCCCCAGGCCTGTCATTGTAACATATAATAAAGCATTGCTATATGTTAAGGTGTTTTTTCATAATTGATTATGATTCATGTATCTTTTATACATCATTCTATTATCAATAATATGCAAAAATGAAACTGATCTTGACTTATGAGGGAGTACCATCGGATATTTGATATGCTGAAAGGACGAGCCCTTTAACCTCATCTCCATCATTTTTTATAGGTTCTAAACTCCAATGTATGCCTTTTTGATCAGAACCATCTAGATTAATAAGTTGTTGATCTTTAACGGACACAGGTTCTTCGTTTTCAAGCACTCTGTTGAATATCTTCTTGTTCTCACCGTTGGGAAAAAAGTCGAAATGGTTCTTTCCAATGAGTTCCTTTGGAGTGTGGTCTGTATTTTTTGCGTAAGCGAAATTCACATAAAGTAAATCAAACTCCGTGTTTAAGTAAGCCATCATAACTTCGGAATGGTCCATAAATGCATCTAAGATCTCCCTTTGCTTCGTTTCTTTAGTTATATCCTTAAGTAGTAAAGAAAAACCTCTAAGTTTTTTCCCGTCAAAATAAAAAGAATACAGTGAGACAACGAGATTTTTAATTTCTCCAGATTTCGACACGATCTCCGCTTTTTTTTCAACAAACTCGTCCTCTGCCATTAATTGCTCGAGGTTATCTTTTGAACAGAAATTCAGCACGTTATCTATGCCCTTTCCAATTAACTCTTCGTCTTTATATCCAGTAATCTTTTGCGCACTTCTGTTCAAAAAGATCACATCATAATTCTCATCGAGGAGGATTATCCCTTCACGAGTTTGCTGTACTATCTTTTTGTAGAGTTTAGGTGATTTAAAGACTGTATGGAGTTTGGTTTTCATATTTTGAAGTACTTCATAATTTTCTTCCAATTTCGGACTTAAAAAATATACTTTACCGTAGCCGTCACCAGAAGATACGATCAGATCGTAATCAAGCAGTATATCTATGTGGTGTTTGATGGTTCGATAATTGAGATCGAGAATGTTCGATAATTGGTTAAGATTGTAAGACCTCTCTTTGAGGTTATCCAATATCTTGATACGGTTTTCGCCGCCTTGCTGCCCTAATATCAAGTAAGATAATTCGCGTTTCATATTAGACAATTTAAAAACCTCTTTGATTCATAACACATAGTATAAATTAATTCAAGACAGGTTATTAGGATTATTCACAATTCCTTGAAATATCTTACTAAATTTATACCATAATTATATGCAATTTTAGTGCAAATTTTAATAAATCATATTTAAAATAAAAATGGTATTCGATGGTTTATGATATCTGTTTTCAGATCATTAATAATAATGTATAAGTGGGTTTATTGAACAAAGATAACACAAGATTGTTTTTCGCTGGGAAAAGTTCGAAATGGTTACTTCCTATAAGTCACTTTAGAGAGTGATCTGTATATTTTGCGTAAGCGGAACCCGCAGGTAAGCTATCATGACTTCGGAAAGTTTCATCAACATATCTAAGTTCTTTCTTTGTTTCGTCTCTTTGGATTATATCTGTTTCGCACTCATCTGCATCATCCTAGTTTTTCCGTTACACAGAGAAAATCCAGCTTTGATTCATCCCGGATTAAGAAATCAGACTCCTTGATCAAAGGGCAGCATCTAGGAACTGTCTGACAACTAGTTTAAGAGATAAAAACTAACGGATCTCTATCCCTTGTCAGTAATCCTCATCTCCTGATGGTTCATTTTTTACTCTTTTTACTTTTTTTGTTTTTTTAGAGCTATGACGTCCATCCGATTTTCCTTTTTGATTCATGTATAACGCTACTGCTACGGCTATGACCAAGATGATCAGGATAAGTATCAATAACCACCAGTAGCTACTCGATTCGCTCGTGTCATCATATGAATTGAAATATATAGATTGTCCCTCAGCTTCTAAGGTATGGTTATCAGCTCTGTTTAATGTATAATTAACAGAAGCTACCTTTGTTTCTCCGGCTTCAACATTTACTGTATCGGATCCTACTTCTTCTTCATTGATATAAAACTCCACCGTATACTCTCCAACGTCATTACCTACATTGGTCACATTGACCATCAATCTGACCTCTTCTCCAACCTGTGGTTCCTTCGGATCAAGCCTTATATTTGAGAATTCAAATAACGGACCTCTCACAGTTACACTTACAGGATCAGATATTACTCCGAGATAACCCGCTGTAACTTCATAATCACCCGGAACAGATTCTTCGAAAATCCCTTCGTCATCGGTGTTACTCCATGTGAATTCCGTATCGTCATCCGTAATGGTATTACCATAAGTATCATTAGCCCAGCAGTCGAAATCGATACTCTCATCGATCTGAACTGTCTGATCCCCTCTAGGCATGATTTCTACCTCAGATACATCCGAAGGTTCAACAGATACGGTCACCTCATCTGAGGTCTTCCATACATATGTGGCTCTGACAGTATAAATACCCGCAGTTGTGATCTCGAAGGTTCCTTCTTCAGTTGTATTCTCCCAGGTGAATCCGGTGGTTTCGTCCGTTATCAAACTACCGTTCCAATGATAGGCCATAGCTTCGAAATCTATAGCCGTACCAGCCTCTATTGTAGCATTATCGCTAGGTTGTATATCAACGGAATCAACTTCCCATGTAAGAAAAGGATATCCATGGTTGATCTGTTTTTCTTCATCGATATACCATATGTTAGCGTCGCCTGTATCATCATAAGGATCGCCAACAAAATCCCACGATTCATTCAGTCCGATAGTGTTGGTATCTGTAAATGTAGTAACGTTTTTCATCATAGTCGTGTTCTTGCCTGTTCCACCATCACTTTCATTCTGATCACTGGTTTGATTGTCCCAGAAGCTATCTTCAACTTCGCCTCTGTTCGTTCCTACCAAACCACCGATATTGTTGTTTCCCACGACTGTCCCGACGGAAAATGATTTATCGATTATATTGCTGTTCCAGCCAACTAGTCCGCCTACATCCAGCTCTCCATCCACGTTTCCAGTTGAGTATGAGTTCATGATCTCAGCATCATAGTTCCATCCAACTAACCCACCAGTACTATTGATACCATTCACATCCCCTGTCGAATATGATACAGATATAGTACCGTTGTTTGTTCCCGCTATACCTCCAACATTATCATTTCCATTGACTGTATTTGATGCGTATGAATATTCTACAGTGTTGTTGTTCCAGCCAACTAGACCTCCTGTACTTTTGACTCCTTCTACAGGTCCTGTAGCATACGAATAAGACACGTTTCCACGGTTCCATCCAACAAGTCCGCCGACATTTTCCTCACCTTCTACAGTTCCATCAACGTAGCAGTTTTCAACAACACCTCTATCATTCCATCCGACTAATGCACTGACGTTCTCAGATCCGTTCACTTCTCCTATAGAGTATGATCCTTTTACAGAACTTGAAAAGTAATAGTTCCATCCTATAAGTCCACCGACTACGTTATCACCAAACACTTCACTATCAGAATGAGAATTCTCGATAGATCTCTTGTTCCATCCAACTAATCCTCCAACACTCCATTCACCGGTAACTGATCCAGATGACTCAGAATTCGATATAGTCCCATCATTTCCTCCTGATAGTCCACCAGTATTGTTACTTCCGTTGACATCTACC
>JBNJDY010000054.1:0-10639 GCA_051745305.1 Thermoplasmatota archaeon | reverse complement strand
TTTAGTTGGAAAGGAAAAATGATTAATATATACAGTCAAATTATACGTTATCATGATCGAAGAAGAAAAGTCTGGTTTTATCGAGGTTTTAGTGGAGTGTCCCTTCTGTGCAGCGTACGTGCCAGATGATTTCAAATGTCTGAAATGTGGACAGGAGATCTTTGAACCTGTAGAAGATGAGTTGACCAAGTACGTTTGTTCCAATTGCAGTATAGAAGTTGACTTCGATAAGGAAACCTGTCCAAACTGCGGAACAGTTTTTGAATAACTACTGTTCGAAGCTTGTACCAAATAACATTTAAATTAAAAAAACCCTGTATAAATACAGTCTCCGCAATATCCCCCTCTTTTCTTTTTTTCCGAAAATCATATTACCTTCGAATAAAGTATTGTACTGATGCCAGAAGACGAGTTCAAAATCTCAGATCTCAGGGAAGCACTATTGCATGAACGCAATTCTAAACAGTTAGCAGACATACGTCCAGTCTTTTATCGTTTATTACGAGATTATCTTAACGAGTTGGAAAAGGAGATCGAAGAAGTGGGTTTTCCCTCGGACTCTAGAAGTAAGGCACTCCACCGGGAATTTAACAAGGCTAAAAATTATGCTGAAGATCTTTTCTCTAGAAGGGCACAAAAAGTTGCACTTGCAGCAGTTCATCACGTGAGCGGTTCCAAGAAAGTAAACACCGACAGCATGACAAGTAGAGAAGAAAAGTTTTACAACGATATGATCGATCTGCTTGAGGAGATGGAGGAAGAGCTTTTCTTCGGTGGTTATAAGAGGGAAGTCGAGTCAGAAAAAGAAAAGATCGATGAGAAAAAGGAAGTAAGTGAACCTCCTAAAAAAGAACTGGTTGAAGAACCTGAAGATGAATCTATTGATAAAGATGAATATATTGATAAAGATGAATCTATTGATAAAGAGAAAAAGGAACTAGATAAAAATGAAGTACCTGAAAAAATACCGGAACCATCACCCAAAGAATTCTCTTCAATCGATGAAATCGAAGAATATACAGATGAAAAACCTACTGAGATCCTGATACATGTTACAGAAAAGATTCCTCCATTCGTTGATATGGACGCAACTTATGATCTCAAAAAGGAAGATGTAGTAACTCTAAGAGAAGATATAGCTAACGTATTGATAAAGAGAGGAAAAGCTAGAAAAATAGTTTTGGATTAGAAGTATTTGTCGTATTCTCCCTGGTCCACTAGTTTTTGGAATTCTCTAGGATCTTTACCTTCTACGGTTATCCCCATAGATACACAGGTTCCAGCGATCTCCTTCGTCTTTTCCTTGATTGTTTTACCCATTAGGTCGTCTTCTTTCATCTCAGCAACTTCTATAGCTTGATCTATCGACATATCAGCTACTATGTTGGAGTGAGGTGTTCCGCTTCCCTTATCGATGCCTAGTTTTTCTTTTATGAGTGCGGACGTAGGTGGAGTTCCTACAGATATATTGTATTCTCCAGACTCTGTGTCCACTTCTAATTTTATAGGGACTTTCATCCCCTCAAATCTCTTGGTTTTTTCGTTGACCGCTTCAACGATCTCCATTATATTGACTCCTAAAGGACCCAATTCTGGTCCGAGAGGTGGTCCTGCGGAAACCTCGCCTGCGTCTACAAGTGCTTCTATTGTTTCTGTTGGCATAATTATGTCACTCCTATGATATTGATTATTTATCCTTTTCTAATACTCTAACGTGATCTCCACGAACTGTTACCGGGATAGGTACAGTCGCTTCGAACAGTTCAACAGTGATCTCATCACTGTCCTCATTTATCTGTGTTACCCTAGCCTTCTCGCCTTTGAACGGTCCTGCGGAAAGTTCGACTATATCTCCTTCAGCGATACCCTCAACAGCGAGCTTAGGCGTAAGGAAGTGTTCAATCTCTTCTAAACTTGTTTCTCCGCCGACAACACCTTTAGCTTTCCTCATGGAGCTTATAGCTTCTTCGATCCTATTAGGATTCATGACCTCCATGAAGATGTATCCCCTTACGGGTTTTGGTGCTAACATCGAAAATATTCCAAGATTATTATCACCACTTTTTGAAAGGCCAGCTAGATAATCGGCAACGTTTTTTTCCTGCCCTATCTGTGTTTTCACCGCTACAACGGTCGGTCTAGCAGTGGTTACCAATGTTAAAGAATCGGATACTAGGGTGTCTCTCTTGGATGTCGCATCGATCACGACTTCCAATTTCTCACCATAACGTGCCCCTTCTGGAGCTTCTACTTTAACGGGTATCGGTTTCTCATCTCCATCGTTTAAATCGATCTCTTTTTTGAGTGCTTCATCCGACGATGAGAACTCTTTTTCCCCGAGAATTTTGACGTTCCAGGGTATCCTTTTTTCTTTATCGGCACTGTATAAGAGATTTACGCATAGCTCTATTTTATGATCCTCACCGGTGTCATTTACAAGTTTAACATCATAATCTGTAACGTGCCCGGTAGCGATAGTTTTAGCTTTTTCATCACAAACAAATCGGAGACCAAGCCTGTCGACCTTTTCTTCGACTTCCTCTTTTTCAGGTACCTTTTTGATCTCCTCTTCTTCAAAATCTTCTAAAAGTCCCATGAAACTCCCTCACATAAATATAGAAAGGTAATCTGGAACATTTTCGAAAAGCAAGTATATTAGGAATCCTAGTCCACCTAATAAAAGTATACCTACTACACAGATGATGATCGTTTTCTTATATTCTTCTGGAGTAGGTTTCCTAGCCATCTTTAATAGACGACCGTATTTACCCTTACCTATCTTGTTAGTGCTATCTTCGATTTTCTTCTGTAATTTCCAAGACTCTTCCAATATGTCCATCTGTTATTACCTCATGCAACGCTTTGAATCTCTTCCTGTGTGTCTATCTCTTTTCCAAATATCTGTTTGGATTTAACGCCGGTTATTACAACCATCACGCGTAGCGTTTTCTCCAAGGTGGGTTCTATAGAAGCTCCCCAGATTATCCTCGCATCAGTTCCGATCTTATCTTCGACCATCTCAGCGACCCTTTCAGCCTCGGAAACGGTCATATCGTTACCACCTACAACATTGACGAGGGCGGCGTTTGCACGGCTGATATCCACTTCTAATAGTGGGGAACCTATGGCTTCTTCTATTGCCTTTTCAGCTCTGTTCTCAGAGTCGTCTTCACCCATGCCTATCATGGCGACACCTGCACCTTCCATGATGGTTTTTAGGTCGTTAAAATCAAGATTGACCAGTCCGGGTTTGGTGACTATTTCTGTTATACCTTTGATAGAACGGGTTAAAACTTCATCAGCGACTTTGAAGGCTTTATTTAATGATAATCGAGGTACCAATTCGAGAAGTTTATCGTTAGGAACTGTGATAACTGTATCCGCAACGCTTTTCAATCTACCTAGACCCCATTCGGCGTTTTCCATACGGGAAGCGCCTTCGGCCTTGAATGGTGTGGTACAAACAGCAACTGTCAAAGCACCGTGTTCTTTTGCGATTTCGGCAATAACTGGTGCTGCACCGGTTCCAGTTCCTCCTCCAAGACCACAAGTGACAAAAACAAGGTCTGTCCCCTCTAATAATTCGCTCAATTCCTCTTTTGCCTCTTCCGTAGCTTCTCTCCCTACCTGTGGTAAAGCACCGGCTCCTAGTCCTCTTGTTTTTCTTCTACCGAGTAGTATCTTTCTTTGGGCATGAACTGTAAGAAGGTGCTGGGCGTCCGTATTACAGGCTATCAATTTAGCACCCTGTATGCCTTCTTCAGACATCCTATCTATAGTATTGCATCCTGCTCCACCTGCACCTATTATCTTGATATCTGTTTTTAAACCTGAAAGTACTTCCCTGAGTTCTTCGTCGTCTGCGGATAATTCACGCGGGTCACGATCCTTTTTTTCCTCTTTCTTCCTAGAACTTTCACGGGAAAGAGCTTCTTCAACAATTGATTCCATCAATATACTCTCCATTAAAGGTTATTTATACAAATACGTAAACCATTCCTCTTATATAAATTATTTTGCACTAAAAGGTCCTAACAACACTTATACTTTGAAGCATTTTAAAGAGATCCGACGTGTTATCCAGAGTTTTAAACGTAGTAGGAGGAGTAAAAATTATCAATGTTTGGAGGGATGGATGATTTATCTCAACACACATCTATATTTTGCATGACATTCATTTCAATACATAATTTGATTCCAGTATTCTATAGTTTGGACTGGAATTGTAGCATACATTTGTCTGACAAAAAATATGTAGTGTATGAATTATCGGAAAAACACATAATTTTCAGGTTCGTGTAAGTTTACTCATTTTTTTATCCAAACTAACACGTCGGACAATTTTAATTTTTCAGTCGAAAACAGCTCTTTTTTATGGGAAAATCATACAAAATAGCTGGATATTAGCGAAACTTATTTATATTAATATACTATTAAGATACTGGGGTCGGGTAAACGACCTTATTCGAAAATGGATGATAAAACCGGAGGCAAAAAAGATGAGCATGGAAAAAATAAGTGTATCCAAGGCACAAAAAATCGCTGAGGAAAAAGGGTTGAAACCAGGTTTGGTAAAAGGTACAGATGGTATCCAGTTTACAAAAGGTAACAATCCAAGGCTAGAAACGATTGATTGGAACGAATTTCAAGAGAAACTCGACGAAAGAGGTCTAGCGGTCTACGAATCAGGCGGCTGGATGAAGATAATGAAGGAGTAAAACTGAAAACTCGTCCAAACCCCCTTTCTTTTTATTTTACCTTTCTTGAAGAAATACTTTTTAATCTAGAAGATATTGCGTACTTAGATGATCGAGATAACCGAGCGATGGGGACTTGCAAAAAAAGGGAAATTCAGTTTATGTGATAAGGAATTTACCTGCCCAAATATTTTATTTTTAGAGTGCGAGTATTTCTCGCCTCCAGATTATGCAGAGATCACCATATCAACTAATGGAAAAGGTGACATCAAGGTACCCAAAAATATGTTTGACGTTCTCGATGGTGAAGAAACTTTACCCACCACATTCGGTTATCCTGAAACTCTTGGTGGGTTTTTGGTCAGTGAGAGGGGCGGTAGTGACAGGGTGCAGATCATCTACGACCAAGAACCTAGAGATGATGCAGATATATACGTCATCGGAAATTCACCGCAGTTACTTTCACGCAGTAGAGATCTGTTTGAAAAGATTACTACTTTAAGGGAAAAGATACCATACCACAAGCTGATATACACCCCTGGTATCGCTCAACCCCAGAACATGGCGCTCCTTGCTTATTTAGGGGTAGATATATTCGATTCGGTAAGTGCAGAGTATTTTGAAATGAAAGGAGTTAAGCTTTCCGATTGGATGGGATTCTCCGGTGATGGAACAGATAATAAGCGAAAGATGATGGATGAATTAAAACTCATAAGAAATGCCATCGAAAAAGGGAGGATCCGAGAACTCGTTGAAACACGTGTCCGCAGTGAACCATGGCAGGTGGAAGTTTTACGGATGTTAGACGGGTCTTACCCAAAATTCTCCAAGGGAGTCCCTGTTACAGGCGATAAGGTTAACGTAACGACCCGTGAAGCTTTGAACAGACCTGATATAAAACGGTTCATAACCAGAATCCAAGATCGGTATTCTCCTCCATCAAGACCGATACTGTTACTTCTCCCATGTTCTGCATCTAAGCCGTATTTCTTATCTAGGACGCATTCCCGCATAAGGCAGGCTATACAGGGAACTCCTTGGACATCGGTTCATGAAGTTATCCTGACATCACCCCTGGGTGCAGTACCTCGGGAGATCGAGATGTTCTATCCTGCAAAACAGTACGATATACCTGTGTCCAAAACGTGGTTTGAAGAAGAAAAAGAGTTGATTTTGGAACAGTTGAATCACATCATCGATAAAGGAAGTTACGAACATGTGATCTCACACCTACCTCCTGACATGGGTTTTGTAAAAGAAGATATAGACTGTATCGATACCGTATCAGAAGGGTATCATCTAGATAAAGAAGCTTTGGATAGGTTAAAGGATGAAATAAATTCTTTGAATGAAGGGAATAATCAAAGTGTAAAACGGTTCTTGTGGGAGAACATTCGTTCTTTGGCGATATTTCAGTTCGGCTTGAAGGCTGGAGAAGTACTACTTAAGGATGCACAGATCAAAGGTAGATACCCAGAGTACCGAATAATGGAAGATGGGACTCAATTAGGGATGTTGGTCAATGAAAGAGGACTGATCTCTTTGACCATAGAGGGTGCCGAGAAGATACTTGAGACAGGAGAACACCAGGCGGAAATAGATGATTTTAGACCAAAAGGTAGTGTATTCGCAGTTGGTGTAAAAGATGCGGATGAAAAAATATATCCAGAGGACGAAGTGATACTCGTACACAAAGGCGAGTTAAAAGGTGTCGGTCCTGCCTCTATGTCAGGCATCGAGATGATAGATGCGGATAGAGGCGAGGCAGTACGAGTTAGGCACTACGTTTGATTTTTTATCCCACGGTTTTAAAATCTGGATGACATTCAAGTATCATCCCTTCTATGTTGAAAGGATCGAGATGTTTGGCGAGTTTAGCAGCTTCGTTTAATTTCTTTTCGTGCTCAGAGTAGATGGTGAAAAGACAGTCGTCGATCTCTACCTTGTCCCCCTTCTTTTTGTTGAGGATCAATCCAGCACCGTTATCGTGTGGAGCTCCAGCATTACGGACTATATTGATTATATTTCCATTGTGTATAGAACCGACATATCCGTCCTCGGAAGCTAGTATTTCCTTGGTAAATTTACCAAGTTGAACATCCTCTGAAGTAATGTTAGGGTCTCCTTTTTGTGCCTCAATTATCTCTTTCATCTTGGCAAGGGCTTCTCCACTTTCGAGTATACGTTTAGCTTCTTCCTTACCTTCTCTTACACCTCCCTGTTCCAACACCATCCCTGCAAGTGCTGTAGATTTTTCTATCAAACTAGTTGGTACATCTTTACCTTCTAGGGCCATCAATGCCTCTTTAGCTTCTGCAGCAGGACCAACTGCCGCACCAACGGGTTGACCACCGTAACTCAAAGCACATCTCACCTGTATCCCGATCTCTTCACCTAATGAAACAAAATCTCTAGCGTATTTTCTACCCTCTTCCATACTCTCTACTTTGGTGTTGGGTCCAACGGGGATATCCATTACAAGGTAGTCGGCCCCGGTAGCTTTTTTCTTCGACAGTACAGAGGCCAAAACCTGTGGATACGGGTCTATCCTAAGCGGATATTCAGCTCTGATTATGATATCGTCACTTGGGGCAAGGTTCACTCCACCACCCCATGCTATTGTCCCACCGACATCTTCAGCTATCCTCTTTATTTCTTCCGTGCTCAAAGTAACATCCGCTAGAACTTCAAATATGTCCGCCGTTCCCCCTGCGCTAGATATAGCCCTCGAACTGGTTTTTGGTATCATCATACCTGCAGCAGCAACGATGGGTACTATCAGTAACGTGATCTTGTTCCCGGGAACGCCCCCGATACTATGATGATCGAAAACTGGATTCTTATCGAACTCGATAGTATCGCCGGTTTTGATCATGGCCAAAATTAGATCCTTTATCTCCCTATTATTCATCCCCTTTGAGTAAACTCCACAAACGTAGGCAGACAGTTCTATATCCGATAGTTTATGATCTGCAATATCCTGGATTATCTCGTTGATAGCATGTTCTGAGAGTTCTTTACCTTCTAATTTTTCCTTGATATGTTCTATAGATTCTGGCCTTTTTGCAGTAACTATCTTTAGTATATCCCCTTCCTTTGCATTCACTTCTTTGAAGACCCTTTCCAGCAGTCCGATCTCGCCCTCATCTACCAAAGTATTAGAAGTTTCAACGATAGCACTAGCTGTACTACCTTTATTATCGATCCTGACCCTACTTTGACTTCTAACACCTAATCTTTCTGCATCGATGTTATTCAAGAGGATCGTGTATTCCCCTGCCTCGATGTCTATTTTTTTACCTTTTAACTGCAACATGATATCACATCCATTTCTCCATAGCCTTTCTTAGTTCTTTGTGGTCCCCTGCATAATCTCTAAGATCTATACCATTGTATGCAGCATCCACAGCCTGTCTGAGTGCAGCGGCACCACTCCTGACCCCATCAGGATGACCTGAGACCCCACCACCTGCTTGGATCTGAACATCTGGTCCACTTTTCTCCATGAGTTTATCGATCATTCCTGGATGCAGTCCACCGCTGGCTACTGGCATCATGGGTTTCAACCCCTTCATATCTTCCGTGACGACCTCTCTACTGTACAGTTCTTCACTGACATCTGCGTGCATCTTACCGATACCATAGGTCCCTATATGAAGAGCATCCCCACCTACTAGACGCACTAATTTACATATCACCGGCATGGAGATTCCATGCTCCGGATCTTTTGTTATAGCCGCATGCATAGCCCGGTGGACGTGTATTGGTACTTTGATTGAGGGGTCTTCAGCTAACGCTTGAACACCGGCGAAACCCACCGTTAAAACATCCACCATCAACTGTCTTGCACCATTTTCAAGAGCTATATCAGCGGCTTCAAGTATACGATGACCGCTCGTACTGATATTATGGGCGTGTATCATCTTGTGCCCCTCCTCTTTCAACCGGTCTAGAGATTCGCTAACATGATTGACTCTATCTTCTAAAGGACAAAAATCCTGGTCCACTAGAGTTTCGTCGTCCTTACTATTAGTTAAACCGCCTTTGCCGGCTTGATAAACATAATCAGCAAATTCTTTCGGTGGAAGTCCGATCTTTGGTTTAACGATGGTTCCTATGAGCGGTTTATCTGGTCGTTCTAGTATCCCTCTTAGGCCTTCGATCCCGAACTGAGGTCCTGGATACCTATCTATCATCTCCTGTGGGAAGTGTATATCGACCAACCTCACACCATCTAAGGAATCCAAACCGAAAAGGTTACCTGCAACTATACTCAGTATCTGAGGGACCTCACCTATCTCACCTGAAAAATCTATAACCGGATATCCTATCTCTACTCTGTTTCCTTCAGCCTTCGTCACTTTAGCTCCATACTTTTTGAAGATATCTTCCGATAAAGTTGTAGGTCTAGTCCACGTACCGGTGGATTCCTCTTCCGCGATACGTTTTCCAGCAGTTTCGATATCTAGGTCACTTTTAACCGTATACTCGCAGATAAGGTACTCATCTTCATCTAAATCTTCACCTAAAGCCAAATAATCTATCGTCATTCTTTCATCATCTCCTTTATAATTCTATATGATTCAGAGGGTGATATAACACCTTCCTCGGTAACTACACAATCTACATAATCAGCAGGGGTTGCGTCGAATACCGGGTTACTTATTTTCACGCCTGGAAAGTTCTCTGGATCGACGATCTCTTCAGCATCTCGTTCTTCGATCTCCACCAAATTTCCGAAAGCGGTCTCCCTTGAAAATTTGTATGTTTCAGCACAAACGGTTACCGGTACACGGGCTTCGTGGGCACACAATGCAACCTGAGATGTCCCGATCTTGTTGATCACCGCACCGTTTGAAGCTATGGTATCCGCTCCTACATACACGTGGTCAACATCAGTCATCTTGTACCTGACAGCAGAATCAACGATCAGCGTTACGGGTATGCCGTATTCAGCCAGTTCTCGTACCGTTATGTAACCTTGTTTTTTAGGACGGGATTCGGTGGCGATAACTTCTATTTCTTTACCCATATCCCAAGCGTATTTGATGGCACCTAGTGCCATGGAACTGTTGCAGTGTGTCAAAATAGTGTTCCCATTGCTGATACGCTTACCTCCGTATTCCGCTATCTTTTTACCTGCTGAACGAGACTTTTCGATAAACGTGTCGGCCCTCTCTTTGATCGTATCCGCTGTGAAGCCTGAGACCTCGTTCATGGTAACATATCTGATGGCGTTTTGAAGTGAGACCGCGGTAGGTCTAGTTTTTTTCAGTTTCTCCACCGCTTCATTGATACGTTCATCTAATCCTTCTTCACCTTTTACAGCTTCTTCTTTTAGAGCATGTGCTGCAGCTCTAGCGATCTTAGCTGCCCCCCTTATCTCCATGGATTCGATCTTTTTAGCAATATCCTCTAAACCCAACCCTGTGAATTCATCACCTTTCATAATGCATAATATGTTCAACAATGTTGATAAAATCTTCGATGAAGCTTCATTAAATCACATCATGCATTTTTTACGGCTTCCCATACTTTAAAAAGATCTTTTTCAGTGATAACTATATCAGCGGCATAACGAACTTTCTCATCGGCAGGGTCGAAGGCAATACCTAACCCGGCTCTCTCAAGCATGGGCACGTCGATGAAACTGTTTCCAACAGCCACTGTTCTTTCAGGAGATGTATTGAACTTTTTTATTAAGTCGTCGAAGGTCGTTCCTTTATCGTTCAACGGTACTTCGAGGATCCCCTCCCCGGTTAGTTTATTTTCTCTGCAGACTACATCATTAGCTTTGATAACGTCGAAGTAATGATCGCCTATCATATAGGCTAAAGGTTTCAAACCTCCGCTTATTATGGCGGTGTTGAAATCATGTTTTTTGAATGATTTTAAACATTTATCAAAACCGGGCATGACGGGAGTATCTTTCAAGATATCTT
>JBNJDY010000053.1:0-10702 GCA_051745305.1 Thermoplasmatota archaeon | reverse complement strand
AAACACGCTTAAAATACGATCAGAATACGATTGAAATCTCCATGGGCGACACCCCTTCCTCCTTCTTCACCAACCCCCTCCCCCCCCAATCTCTGCAACCTACATCAGTTACCTGACGTATTTTGCATGCGATCTACGTCAGCTATTCTCCACTTCCATCATCCCGTATTCCTCTTCCTCTCACCCCAACGCCTCAACTGACCACACTCACCTTAAAAATCTCTGCAATCTATAGGAAAATTAACAATTTTCCTTCGATATCGGGAATTTGATTCCCGAAATATCTGTGTCAGTTTTCACCCATCTTTTTGCAAGCTGCATCAGTTCTTTCGGAATTAAATTCCAAAGACATGTGGAACATGGTTCCACGGATGTTTTACCTTTGCAACACGCATCAGTTATCTGCCATCCCCAGAGCTATGCTTGAGGTATTTCTGAATTCAAAGTGAATTCAAAATAGTATTGGAATAAATTACGATAAACTTAGAAAATCTGCGATTTTCTGAAACTCGATGGAATTGTTATCCAATTCCAGTAGAATGGAGTGACGAAGTCCTGAACACAGATTGCACGCGAAGAGCTTCAGTTTTGCATCTTTTTACACAACCGAATCAAGCGGAAATCATAATCAAAATCTCTTAAATCTCTGTTAAAATCAGACCGCTTCGGGATCCCACACACCCACCAGACGCCGTTCGTAATACGATCAACGTCAGTTTAGCCCCCAGCACCCAGATATATATTTTTGGCTCTTCAGCTCACCCCGAAAATCATTACGATCGCCGTCTGTTACCTCGCCAATTATTACGAACAGCGTCTTGTAACTCGTGTACGAACGCCGTCTGCTACCTAACGCTGTTCGCAACAAAAACAGACGCAGATCTTAATCAAAACAACCGTTTATCATAATTTTGAGTAATCTTAGTAAGAACAAGGATGAGATTAGTTTCATTTTTACCAACTATAGTTCGTAATCCTATTAACTACTAAATCAAATAAATATGGTCTTAAGATATGTATTTCAAAATAGTAATAGGTAATTTTATATGTAGTCTATTGAATAAGTTTAGGGATGTAAAAAGCATGGTTGGTTATAATCCAAAAGTATTGGAAAAGTATGCAGGTAGATTGTATATTCGTGCTTATATGACTATAATAAAATGGATTGTTATATTTATATTCAGTGCGTATATTTTAAATGAATTTGAAATAATACCTCTTGATTTTGATCCACTATTCATATATGTAATATTTGGAGCAATTGGGATTTGGACTGGACTTTTTAAAACGTTAGCATTAAGAGCAGAAGCTCAAAAAATGTTATGTTTAAAAACAATAGAGCAACATCTGTCAAACATGTTAAAACAAGATGACAGGGAATTAGACGCCAGAGGTTCATCTAAACAAACGTATTACGAAGGGTATACTCGTGAAGGGGATCAAAAAAAGACTTATAATCAAGAAAATAAAAATGATCGTACTAGTGTAGATGAAGACACCCCTCGCCAATGGTGAAAATCTTCCTGGTATTCAACTAAAAACGTTCAAATCAAACCTTCGAGAGATCTCACACCACCATCCCATCAGACGCCGTTCGTAATACGATCAACGTCAGTTTAGCCCCCCGCATCCAGATATATATTTTTGGCTCTTCAGCTCACCCCGAAAATCATTACGATCGCCGTCTGTTACCTCGCCAATTATTACGAACAGCGTCTTGTAACTCGTGTACGAACGCCGTCTGCTAGCATCCGCAATGCTGATGAGGAGAGAGTGAAACTTATTTCCATGCCAGACGCCGTTCGCAACAAAAACAACCGTTCTTCATAATTACCTCCTCGTCCCCACTTGATGGAATTTAAGATGTTTTCATCTGAAAAAGAATGGTTTTTGATAAGATCTTTCTCTTGTCATTATTTTTGATTCAACTGATAAGCACTGTTATCTTGAGCAGTCTTGTACTCAGGATTTATCTAGAATGGAGTACCATCTATAGCTCTTATCGATCCCCCAAATAACTCTGTTATCTTTACATGAACGTAAATAAATATAAAATAGAGATCAATAACAGGTAAAACCCATGGATACCGTAAAGACAAAGATCGAACTACCCAGGTCTATCTTGAATGTCTGCAAAACAGATGAAAAAATGCTATCCAAAACAGTAACTAGAAGTTTCATCATAGAACTATACCGAGATGGTGTGATCTCGTTAAGAAAGGTGGGGGGGATCCTTGGGTTGAAAAGGATAGAGATGATGGCTGTTCTCAGGGAAAGGAACATACCTCTTAACTATGATTCTGATGAACTCGAAAAGGACAGAGAGCCTTGATGATCATTGTCAGTGATTCAGGCTCATTGATACATCTATCCCGCATAAACTAGATAGAAATTTCTCAGCGATCCCACTCGACTTCCTTTACATCTTCTGTTTCCCTAAGGATAAAGGGGCCTATAGAAAGGGTATGTTTGGTGACCGTAGCGATTCGAAGGATGTAAGCTAAAAGGATGAAGAATGGGACCAAGGATATTGTAGAAGCTAATGCGATTACGAAAATCAACGTTTCACTTCCAAATATTATAAGACTATATGTGGAAGCATTGAAAAAGGCAACCATACTTACTGAGACCAATAATGCTGGAATTGTAGTTCCTATGATCCATAGAGAGAGATTTATGATAGACCACTGGAAGTATAAAGTTTTGAAATGCTCTCTAGCGGGGCCGAAAAGACTAAGGACCTCTATCAATCGTTCTATAGCTTTCTCTCCTTCTTCGTTGAAGTCATCGCTGTACTTCTGATGTATCCTCCTTGCAGTGAAGATCTTCCATGAGTAATTGAAATTGAGTGCTGAAGAGATCACGTCAAACGTACCAAATTGTGCATCGTCTAGACCATCCGCTACTTGATCTGCGTTCCCGATCAGACTTTCTGTTAGGTCCTCGATCTCTTCTTTTAATTCTTCTTTATTTGTATCGACGATAGCTCCCTTCAGATCTTGTGCTCTTTTCTTTGAAATTTGAACAAGAGCTCGGAGGAACTGTGCAGGACGTGATGGACTGACCGGTGCTTGGATAACATCCGCAACATCCTGTCGAAAATCCATCGCCTTCTTCATACGTTCTCGTTGATCCCCTACTGCACCGAATTCTTGGGAGAGCACCAACTGATTCAGAGTTAGAACTAAGGTTGCTACTGTTATTGTAGCTGTAAGTAAAGCTTGAAATAAAGTATCTACTGAATCGCTGGTCCGGATCACACCTTCTGCAGGAGAATAAAGATAGCCAACTAAGAGAAAAGTAACGAAAACGATCAACAACAAAATCGCGGTCACAAGCCATCGATCTGCCTCAAGAAAGAACCACAGTTTAAATCGGCTCTGCTTTGCCCGTTCCCGTAATAGGTTACTGGGAGCTTCTCCATCACCCGCCATCTCATTTTCAACTCCTTTTATTGCTAGGCTAATTAAATAACTAAAGAGGAAGCTTAAAAAGATTATCCAAATATCGCCTTTATCAAACATTAATTCCTAAAGGAGGTCAACATACGGGCATACACCTAAAAGGAATAGGCTCGGTTTTCTAGATCTTATCAGCCTTTGGATTATTCGTATTTCACCTACTTTCAATCGGGCTGATCTCTTCTAAACGATATCAGGAATTTAATTTCTAGAATAAAACCAGCAGTTACCTGCCGCCTTTTGCACGCGAAAGACGGTTGATATTCACGGTATAGGATAACAAGATCTCCCGCAGACGATTACCAAAAACCTAAACATCTAGAAAGTTTTTTTATATTCTGTCCTAACTTTATGAAGAGGTTAAGCATGAGGGAAGAACTTATCGCACCCTGTGGGATGAATTGTGCTGTATGTGTGTCTCACTTTGGATATACCATGGCTGGAAAAAAACGTAAAAGCCTATGCCCTGGCTGTAAACCCCGAGATAAAGGCTGCTCTTTTCTGAAAAAGCATTGTGATAAGTTAGCGAACGGATCTGTAAGATATTGTTTTGAATGTGATGATTTTCCGTGTGACTATTTAAAAAAGCTCGATCAATCTTACAGAGAAAAGTACGGTATGAGTATGATCAAAAATCTAAGATTTATCAAAGAGAACGGTATGGATAGATTTCTCAAAGAACAGGAAGAAAAGTACAGATGTCCAGAATGTGGTGGAACTATCTGCGTTCATACTAATATATGCTATAAGTGCGAGGAACCGTCTTAAAACTACGTTAGAATTAAAGCTTTGAGGGATCTCACACACCCACCAACCCTCATCCATTCTTCGCAAAAGATAGCAGTTATCTGCCGAATATTGCACACAAAAGGTAGCAGCTCGTCTCTGATCCAGAAATCAGAAACCATATTATCACCTCCGTTGAGTGTTGTGGTTGGTATCTTTAGAAAATTATCGCAAAAGATGACAGTTTTGATGATATTTTTTGCAAAAGGTGGCAGTTGGATTGCACGCGAAAGATAGCAGTTATCTGCCATCTTTTGCACGCAAGGGGTAGCAGATATCAAGGGTAAATCAAAATCAAAATTTTTTAAATCTCTGTTCAAATAAGACCTTTGAGGGATCTCACCCCTCAACATTATCAAACACGGCAGTTCTTCGCAACTCCAGTGATCGAATTATCTTTTTCTCTCAACCGTCTTTCATAATAAAAACTGTAATATTCAAAACCAATATTTTAAAAGAAATAAAAATGGAAAGATGAAAGAGTTTTCATTAACCCTGATCGTGATTGTTTATTTATCGTTGTTAAGCTTCAACAGATCAGCCCTATTGTACTGTACATCTCTGTATTCAGGATTTTTTACATCAGAACGTTGATCATCAGGGCTTCGATACTCTCCATCATTATCACATGAAATGCTTGAGATAGGTCACAATAATGAAACTCGGTAAGGATAGGTTGACTCGTAAATTTGTTTAACACAAATATTTAAATAATACAAAACAACATCTTATAATTGTGATAAAATCACAAATTAAGTAAATTAATACCAATTGAGGTAAAAAGATGTTGATAGAATTTAGTGTTGAAAACTTTAAATCTTTAAAAGAAAAACAGACCTTGAGCATGCAAGCAGCCACCAATATCCATGATCTAGACTACAATCTGATCGATTTCAAAGATCGAGCGGATAAAGATTATCATCTTTTGAAAAGTACGGTATTATACGGAGCTAACTCTTCTGGAAAAAGCAATGTATTAGATGCCTTGATGAGGCTAAAAAAGTTGGTGAAAAATTCTCACAATAATCAAAAAGGGGATGAACTACCCCATGAACCCTTCCAGTTCGATAAAGAATGTGTTAACGAACCTACAAGATTCGATATAACCTTCATCCATGACGGCATAAAATACAACTACAGCGTATCTTACACCGAAAAAAAAGTAACGGAAGAATATCTGTATTATTACCCTAAAGGAAGAAGATCACAGATATTCGAAAGACAAAACACCGACGAGTTCAAGTTCAACAAAGATAAGGAGGAACAGCAGATCATAAAAGAGAGAACACGTAAGAACGTTCTATACCTTTCAAGTTCAACCCAATTCAACTACGACAAAACCTCGAAAGTTTTTGATTGGTTCGACAAGACATTGAACGGGATCGGACCTAAAGAGAGTCCTCATCTCACGGAATTTACTTTCAAAAAACTTGATAACAACGAAACCTTCAAAAAAAGGATCAAAAAAGCATTGAATGTGGCTGATTTTGGTATATCAGATATAAAAGGATATATCAAAACAGTCCCCATAGAAAAGATAAAGGATTTACCGCCCGAGATCAAAAAATTGGGTATTTCAGATGGGGAATTGAAAACTATGGAGATCCAAACAGTACACGAGTTAGAAGATGTTGAGGGAATTTTACCCTTTTTCTTGGAATCAGAAGGTACGAAGCGTTTTTTCTCATTGATAGGACCTATAATCACTGCATTAGAATATGGGGATGTCTTACTGTTAGATGAGTTAGATACAAAACTCCATCATTCACTTAACAAATTTATAGTCGAACTTTTCCACGATCCTGAAGAAAACCCTAACGGGGCTCAACTCATATTCACTACCCATAACACTAACCTTTTAGACCAAGACCTATTCCGAAGAGATCAGATATGGTTCACAGAGATGGACCCAAAAACAGGTTCCACTGACCTTTACTCCCTGATAGAATTCAGCCCTAGAAAAGATAAAGATATAGAGAAAGGATACCTGGTGGGAAGATATGGGGCGGTCCCCTTCATAGGAGATAAAAAGATCCTCAAAGAAGGGGGTTGAAATACCATGGGTAGACTGGTCGATCTTAGAGAACCCAGGAGTGTATTAGTTATCGTCTCTGAAGGTGAAAAAACTGAAAAAAAGTATTTTAGTAATTATCGTAAAAGGGGCTGTGGACTTAAGATAGAGACTCCGAACACATCCAAAACCGATCCTGAGGGACTCGTAAATTATGCAAAAAGGCAGATATATAAACACGGGATCGAACCGGATGAAGACGATGAAGTTTGGTGTGTTTTCGATGTGGACGAGAACGAAGATAGTATACAAAGAGCTGTTGAAAAGGCTAAAAAAAGTGATATCAACATTGCTCTTTCCAACCCTTGTTTCGAGATATGGTTCTTACTGCATTTTGAACTACGACAGACAAAATTGAGCTGCAGCGATACCGTCGAAAATCTGAAAAAATATCTTACTGACTACTCGAAAAATGAAGATATTTTTTACGAAATAGAAGATAAAAGAGATAGAGCAATATCTCATGCAAAGAAATTGAATGAAATCCACCAAGATGAAAGGAATAATGAATTATACTCGCCTGATAGCAATCCTTCGACCCAAGTTTTTAAACTGGTTGAATACATTTTAAATCACACGGAGTGTGTTGGATGAAGATAAAAAGTGAAACACTTAGAATCTTTTGAATAAGACCTTTGAGGGATCTCACCCCTCAACATTATCAAACACGGCAGTTTCTTTCAATTCTAGTAATAAATAATCGATCTTCTGTTACGTGTAAAAAGGAACAAGGTTGGGAACGCATTTTCCATTCAAAAGATTGGAAAAACTAGCACCTAGTAAAGGAAACTTATATATTATCAGCTGACCTTAATCATTATTGATGAGTGAACTAGAAGAGATCAAACGAAAACTGAGAGAACATAAACCATATCTCAAAGAGAAATACAACGTAAAGAAGATTGGTATCTTCGGGTCCTATGTCCATGGTGATCAAGCCGGAAGCAGTGATATCGATCTCTTGGTAGAGTTTTCAGAGCCGATAGGATGGGAGATAGTCGACCTTAAAGAGGAACTCGAAACCCTTTTAGACAGACCGATAGATATTGTAACAAAAGATGCTTTGAAACCTAGATTAAAAACACAGATCATGGAAGATGTGGTTTACGCATGACGAGGAAGGACCCAGCCCTTTTTTTAGAAGATATGCTTGGAAGCGATGAACAAGATAGAAAAATACACCAAGGATAAAGATATCGAAAAATTCAGATCTGATTCTATGACTGTAGATGCAGTACTTAGAAATCTAGAAGTAATTGGTGAAGCCTCTACTAACATCCCATCAGAGTTCCGTGAAGACAATCCAGAAATACCTTGGAAAAGGATGATCGGACTAAGGAATATAGTAATACACGAATATTTTGGTGTCGATTTGGATATAATTTGGAGGATAATCACTAAAGATATACCGGAAACAAAACCTCTGATTGAAGAGCTGTTTGTAGATATAGAATAAGATCAACATCCATAATCAAGTAACAAAATACCACAATTCTCTTAAAATCTTTTGAGTAAGACCTTTGAGAGATCTCACACATCCATCATATCACGAGTTCTTTGAACGAGTGAGATTCGGAACTCGTTCCGATAGAATTATCAACAATGGTTGTTACCCACTTCAACACACACCCGATTTTTTCATTGTCAATATTGGTTATTTATACAGGAATACTAAGTTTTGCTTCGAATTGGAGAGATTTGAAGATGGTATGGAAAAGGAATAAACACTTTTTTGAGATAGAGATAAATCTAATTATAACTTGTATCAGGTTCCTTTTAAAACCCAATCTTTAGTTGATAAATTCGAACTAACGTTTCCAACTACCCCTACTTAGGACCATCAACAATGCTATCGCAACGAATGCTACGATTGTCCATAATAAACTACCTGTAAATATGTATACCAGTATCGCTACCAATGTTGCAGGTAGGAACTCTATAAGGACACTTAGGAAGTATGCGATTATTATTATCGCTACTACCAATATGATTAGTCCAATACAGATAGATGATCCTAGTTCAGGTATAGTTACCTGTAATACCTCCGCCCCTAACATAACATGACAATAATAAATTTTTAAATATTTCAAGTTTTTGATTTCTCGGTATTTTCTTCAAAATAGTAACAAGATTTACACTATATTCTTCTCGAGCTAAAGACTATGATATCTATTTGGATTGTAATTAGTAGTATTCGCCTTTAAATTCTATAAATCTCCTTACTATCGAACTCGTTTGAACTAAAACTTTCCATCAGACCAAAGATATCCTTCTGTATTCCCTTCTGAGATAGATCTTAAAGTCATCTTTAATTGTTCGTTATCGACGTCTGATGAAAAAGACTGTATATTCTCTAGCATGTTCTACTTCATCCCCCAGTTCTTATAGCGCCATCAGCTACTCCATTTATCAACGATCTCCTCCAACTTAGCAAAAGCCTTCCGTCGCCAAGAGTCATTTCCATCTTCTTCAGGCTCCATATATGTACCCGCACCAGCAGAGATTATGATCAACAAAAGGTAGAGATCGATCTTACGCTTATCTGGTATATCCCCATATCCATCTACAAATGCACTCCACCAACTCTCCTTCATCTCAAGGAACGGCGGATACCTAAAAAAAGCCACGTTACAAGCGGCATCCCACCAAAGAACATCACCGACTGCCATCAGCTTTGTAACCTGCCATCTTCCTTCAACCTTATCTAGATAGATGGTCCAATGAAAAGGACTAAAATGGATCAACGACGATCTATGATCTTTCAAATATTCCATATTCTCTTCCCATAAATGAATGATCTGCTGGTGCAGCGATTCCGAGATCCAATTCTCCTCCACCGCCTTCTTACCACTACCGTTGACGATCTCGGCATTGAACATATACTCATTGGGACTGACTGGCAACGTTTTGTAAGGCTCATCACGTATCAGACCAGATCTCTCGTTATGGAGATCGTTCATTCTGCCAAAAACTCGTCCCACAGTTCGGAATATCTTTAGAGCTTCTGTTTCGTTGACCGACTTCAAGACCTCCCCTAACTTGTTGCCACCGACCCACTCTTTGATCATATACGGTTCTGGGAAGTCGGTGCAAGTTTGGTCATGATCAAGGACCTTCGGGACAGGCAGGTCGTTTTTCAGCATGAAGTCGGTGATGACGATTTCGTTGACGAAGTCACCCTCAGGAACGGTTTTTAGGATGACTCTACGGCCATCTTCGAGTAGGATGTCGTAGATGTCGTGCACCCATTTTTTGTGTACTATCTCTTGTGGAGATGAGCCTAGTTTTTTCTTTATCAAGTTGATTATTCTCTCTTTTTTTTCGTTCATAATGATATCCCCTTCGAGCTAAACGTTCTTTTCAAATCCCATCAGGATCATTTACCACATAACATATATTTAAACTCATCATCAGAACTCTTTTTGATAACTCCTGCAAGTGGATCTTTGAGTATATTATCTAAGCTAAGATAGCTGGATATTGATCATTCAGACTAGGAGTCCGTGATGGTTTCCCTATACTTCGACCACGATAGAAAACCTGGTCGATCTGTTTTTTTGAGCTCTGCGATGATGTACTTCCAGCCTGGTACAATTTGAAACGTAGCACAAACCCGTCAAAAAGGAAACTTATTTAACACATCCTGAGGATATGATATGCGATGGAAGATATAAAGATAGAAAAGATAAAAGAAGATTTCAAACCATTCAAAGACAAGGTCGAAGGGATCTTACTTTTCGGTTCATCTGTAAAGAACGAACGAACACGAAGATCGGATATAGACATATGTTTGGTGGAACCGAAATCGGATGATATACTTTTCAAAGTTTTTGAAAAAGTAGGCGGAAAATACGACGTGAAGATCTTCGAGAAGCTTCCTCTTACACTTCAGATCGATATTATAAAAAATCATAGAGTTATTTTCGGGGATGAGGTCGAATTATCTTATTATTTTTACGGATACAGGAAGCTGTGGAAGGATAACAAACCCCGCATAGAAAAAAACTCTTTCGTAGATGTTGAAGAGATGATCAAAGCTAGGAATAGGTGGTTGGATGAGAAAGAAAAGATATCTTAAAAAGATTGAAAATTTTGAGAAGGAAAAGGAGTATATCCAACAACATGAGATCGAAGACGATACTACAGAAAGAGCTATCCTATACTCTTTTCAAGTAAGTGTAGAGATCACTACGGATATAGTTGCTATGAAGGTGAAAGATATCGGGCGTATAGTTGAAGATGATCACTCGAATATAGAAAAATTGGTAGAAGAAGGTATCATCGATCAAAAAGAAGCAGACTTATTGAAACGCTTCAATGGGGTCCGAAATGCTGTTGTACATAAGTATGATAAGTTGGACATAGAGATTATAAAAAATGCATT
>JBNJDY010000052.1:0-11195 GCA_051745305.1 Thermoplasmatota archaeon | reverse complement strand
ACGTTTTCCGTGGAACCAATAGACCTGAGATAGGTGCTAAGATATCTGTTATGGGCAACATAGTCAACGTAGCGTTGAATATCATTCTGATTCCAGATTCTATATACGGTATCCCACTCATGGGTTTAAAAGAGGTGGGTGCAGCTCTTGCTACTCTCTCAGCGGGTATTATCATATCTATCGCCTCAATGATAGTTTCCAAACGTCTTGCAGATCTTAGTTTCTCTCCCAGTACCTTAATACACATCGGATCCGCTATCTTTTCAGGTTTTATCCTCTATGTATGGGAAATGAGAGTCATGCCTATCGCACGTTTCTACGATCTCTTCATCTACGGCGCAGCCATGCTCGCAATATACGCTGCTATACTTTATCTTGTAGGTGAATTCACCAAGAAAGATTGGGATTATATCATGGATTCAGTACATCCCGGAGAGATGTGGCATTATATCAAGGATGAACTCACAGGAAAGGAAGATTGATTCTTTAGCATCACAAAAAACTATATAAACAATCCATTATTCAACATCAATATTCAGGAGTTGTAAAAATGAATGGAATCGATTATGGTATAATAGCGATAGTGATTTCTTTGCTGGGACTAGCACTCTCTTGGTTCTTTACCCGATTTATTTCGAAACAGGATCGAGGGACAGACCTTATGAAGAGATTATCTGGAGAAGTCCAGAAAGGAGCAAAGACTTATCTAAATACTGAGTATAAATACATAGCGATATTTGTGGTTATCGTTGCTGCATTACTCGCAGTTAAAGATTTTTTAGAGGGTATGGCACCTTATACCACCATAGCGTTCTTGGTCGGTGCAGTACTTTCTTCTGCTGCGGGTTATATCGGGATGGTAACGGCTACAAATTCTAGCGCCCCGACCACCCAAGCAGCAAGAGAAAGTTTAGATAAATCTTTACGGATATCATTCCGTGGCGGAGCGGTCATGGGACTTTCTGTTGTAAGCCTAGGACTGCTCGGATTAAGCGGTGTTTTACTTTTTACAGATTATATGGTTGGATTGGGAGATTCTCTCACGTACATAGCGGGATTTGGTTTTGGAGCTAGTTCTATAGCACTATTTGCCCGTGTTGGTGGAGGGATATATACCAAAGCCGCCGACGTCGGTGCAGACCTTGCTGGAAAAGTCGAAGCAGAGATCCCAGAGGATGATCCTCGTAATCCTGCAGTGATAGCCGATAACGTTGGGGACAACGTCGGTGACGTAGCCGGTATGGGCGCTGATCTTTACGAATCCTATACAAATTCCATAATCGCAGCCCTGACTCTTGGATGGATGGCTTATGAAGGATCAGATATGACTCCATTATTGGAGCATAGCCCAGTAGAGGGAATGGGGGCGGAGATATTTGCTATACCGTTATTGATAGCAGCAGCTGGTATTATATCTTCAATGATTGCTATATTCTTTGTTAGAGCCAAAGAAGATGCCACTCAAGAAGCACTACTCAATGCTTTGAGAAAAGGTACCTATGGGGCATCAGTAATTATAGCGTTCTTTTCATTCGGTATCGTTTATTGGTTAGCTCCTGATAACTTGGGTATCTGGGGAGCTGTAGTCACTGGTCTTATCGCAGGTGCACTCATCGGGTATTTCACAGAATACTTTACTTCAGATAGATACAAACCTACTAAGAAAATGGCTGAAGCCACAGAAACAGGACCAGCAACTTTCATAATCAGTGGTATAGCAACTGGAATGGAGAGTACATTCTTCCCAGTTATCATAGTTTGTGTGGCGATATTGGTTTCATTCGTGTTATCAGGATTATATGGGATAGCTATAGCAGCAGTCGGCATGCTTTCCACACTTGGCATAACACTTTCAACAGATGCTTATGGACCTGTAGCAGATAATGCTGGTGGTCTTGCAGAGATGAGTGGTTTAGATCCTAAAGTGCGTGAAAGAACGGATGCTTTGGATTCTCTAGGTAATACCACGGCAGCTACCGGTAAAGGTTTTGCCATCGGTTCTGCAGCACTTACTGCTCTCACACTAACTGCTGCATACGCTACAAGAGTTGGTATTGATGATCTTGGTAGATTTAGTGTAGTGCTTCCAGAAGTCTTAGTTGGTATTTTCTTGGGTGCTATGATACCTTTCATATTCTGTGCTATCACGATGAAAGCCGTAGGTAGTTCAGCTCAAGCAATAGTCATGGAGGTAAGACGGCAGTTCGAGGGTGATAAAGGGATATTATCCGGAGATGTTGATCCTGATTATCAGAAGGTTATCGCTCTAGCTACTGAATTTGCTCTCAAGAAGATGGTGATCCCTGGGATTATGGCAATCGCTGCTCCACTGTTAATAGGTTTCATACTAGGTCCTGAAGCTCTTGCAGGGTTCCTATTAGCGGCAGTAGGTACAGGATTCGTACTAGCTATAATGATGGCGAATGCTGGCGGAGCATGGGACAACGCCAAAAAGTATATAGAAAAGGGCCATCATGGTGGAAAAGGCTCAGATGCACATAAAGCAGGTGTAGTTGGTGATACTGTAGGTGACCCATTCAAAGACACCTCGGGTCCATCATTGAACATCTTGATCAAGTTGATGTCCATAGTTTCGCTTGTCTTTGCAACTGCTATAGCCGCTAATGCATTGGACTTGATACCATAAATGGATTTCATTAGGTGAAAACAACATGTACATAATGGAAAGAAAGGAAGATACCATCCGAATACCCCCGGATAGATTAGATGAAGGATTAGACGAAGTAGCTAAATATATTGCGAGAGAATCACTCGAAGGACAGATCGAGGAGAGAAATAAACTGATCATACTAGCTACGAATATAGAACGTATCGGTGATGGAAGAATAGTACATGGGGACGGAGGTATCTTTCAAGACGTTGCTTACGATGCTTTAATATTCGTTCTAGAAGAAAACGAACTTATATTCGGTTATGTCTGCGAAGTACTGAAGTTCGGTGCCTTTGTACGGTTTGGACCGTTAGATGGGCTATTGCACATAAGTCAAATAATGAATGACAAAGTGGATGTTGATCAAGGTAGTCAACTTCTTAGAGGTAAAGACTCTGGTAAATTCATAAAAATAGACGATAAGTTAAGAGCTAGAATAGTTACAGTTAGTGTCAATGAAAGAAGCCCTAGAGAAAGTAAGATCGGTTTGACCATGAGACAAACAGGCCTAGGTAAATTAGAATGGCTAATAGACGATGACGAAGAGGAGGCATCTTAGATGGCTAAAAAGAAAGCGTGTAAGATATGTAATTACCTTACTGAGGAAAAAGAATGCCCATTATGTGGATCTGAAACGGTAAAAGAATGGCAGGGATATCTTGTAGTTGTGGATCATGAACACTCAGAGATCGCTAGAAAGATGAATATCCATACTAATGGAAAATTTGCTTTAAAGGTTAGAGAATAATTACATGTATAGTAGTAAAAATTTACCAGATACAGACCTTAGATTACCTCAGGATTTAAGAACTTCACTTAGAGAAAAATTAGGTGAACTAGTTACAGGTGATCTTCCAGATAAATATGGTAAATACGATTGCATAATTACGGTCGGTGACGTTGTAACTGAGATCTTATTTGAACAGGGGACCACACCAGATCTCTCATTGATAGATGGTAAAACTAGGAGAGGAAAATATAACTCTCAGGATTTTTCAGTTGAGAAAACAATAAATATTAAGAATCCTGCTGAGATGATCACTAAAGAGGCATGGCAATCTATCCAATATGGATTGGATTGTGAAGAACCCGTGTTAATCAAGGTCGAAGGCGAAGAAGACCTTTTATCAATAGTTGCTATTGCCCTTGCCGATAAAGGTTGTTTAGTAATATATGGTATTCCTGAGGAAGGAATGGTTATAAATATAGTAGATGATGATATCAAATCAAAAAGTTGGGAAGTAATAAATAATATGGTCAAAGTAAACGAGGATTGATATAATGTCGGAGTCAGAAATAGAAATCAAAGAAGAGAAGGAAAATAAACTACTAAATCGTAGAGAATTAGTCTTTGTTATATCACATGGTACGAATCCAATACCCAGTAGGGGTGAATTAAAAGACCGAATATCAAATTTTTTGAATGCTTCAAAGGACGAATTGGTGATCGATAAGATCAATTCGGAATTTGGTATGGATAAAACGCAAGTTTTTGCTAAAGTGTATAACAGTAAAGAAGATACGTTGAAATATGAATCAGCGCATTCCTTAAAAAGGAATAAAATACAGGGGTGAAATTAATGGCTAAAATAGATATGTATGAAGTAGACGGCGATGAGCTTAAAAGAAAAAGAAGAAACTGCCCTAAATGTGGAGATGGGGTATTTTTAGCCGTCCATAAAGATAGAGTTTCATGCGGAAAGTGTGGATATACAGAATTCAAAGAAAAATAAATTGATCATTGGGCTCGTAGTGTAGCAACCAGACTACACATGTGGTCTGGCTACAATGGATATCACTGGGGCTTCCGGAGCCCTGAACCCGGGTTCGAAAACTGATTTGGATTCCAAATCGGACGAAAATCCCGGCGAGTCCGTTCGTTTCACTCACGTACTCGCCTGTCTCCTCGCTATCGCTGCGGATCCCGGCGAGTCCGTTTTTACTATGAAAAACGGTCAGTTAGAAAACTTTTTTAGTTTTTTGACAAATAAATTCATTTTTTTCATTTATTCCTCTTGATCCTCGCTGTAGCTGCGGATTCTGATGAGTTTATATTTATTGTTGAAAATGTTTTCAATTTTTAAGGTGAAGCAAAAAATTAAATACTCTATGATTTCCTCCACCAAATATTATGCAAAAACGGAGGTAATACGAATGAGCGAAGAAAACACAGTGTTTATCGGAAAAAAAGAGACTATGAACTACGTGATGGCGGTTGTCACACAGTTTAATAGCGGGTCAGATGAAGTGATCATAAAGGCAAGAGGAAGAGCAATTAGTAAAGCTGTAGATGTGGCTGAAATCGTAAGAAATAGGTTCATACCTAATTCTGAAATCAAAGATATAGTTACAACTACTGAGGAATTGGATAGGGAAGGAGAAAGCGGTACTGCCAACGTTTCTTCCATGGAAATTACCATGAATATCAACTAATGAAAGTCAAAAGACTTGTCTAAAACCTTCTAAAAAACCCATTTTACCTTTTTTAATTGTAAAATTTATTAAACTCTATCTTTTTCCCATATTCATGTGTGAGTTAGATGACCTTAAAGAATTAGTGGTTAAATTTAGAGATAAAAGAGATTGGGAGAAATTTCATACCCCTAAAAATCTGAGCATTTCTATTTCGATCGAGGCTTCAGAACTTATGGAATTATTTCAATGGCACAATGACTTATCGAACGTAGAAAAAGAAGAGCTTGAGGATGAGATTGCAGATGTTTTTATATATCTACTCTTGATGGCGGATGCTACAGATGTAGATATCGTTGAAGCTGTGAAACGTAAAGTTGAGAAGAATAAGGAAAAATATCCCATATGATTACGCAACATATTTAAACACGTAGCTTAAGATATGGTAAAGATGGCAAGTGAAGATAAAGAAAGGTATGTAAAAAATAAAATAAAGATACCTGATAGGAAAACATACCAAGAAGTTTTTGACCATAGTACTCTGATGGTCTTATACGAATTGATGTCCGATGGATTTGTAGATACATTAGAACATCCAATATCTACAGGGAAGGAGGCTAAAGTCTTTAAAGGTCTACAGAAAGACGGCACACCAGTGGTACTAAAAGTGATGAGGATAAATACAGCTGTTTTTAGAAAATACAAGGAATATATTCAAGGAGACCCTAGATTCAAATCATTTGGGAGTGGAAGAAAGTTGATATTTACCTGGACTAAGAAAGAATTCTCTAATCTTAAACGTATGCATGATGGAGGTATTAGAGTTCCTGAACCTTTAACTTTCTCGAAAAATGTCCTAGTTATGGAATATTTAGAATACGAGGGTTATCCCGCACCTATGCTGAAAGACATTCCATATGACGATGAAAGCTTAAAAATTATTTTCGATGATATTATATCAGATTATAGAACGCTTTATCAATCGTTAAATTTAGTACATGGCGATTTAAGCGAATACAATATCTTGATCAAGGATGATTACCCATATTTTATCGATGTGTCGCAATCCGTAACCGTATCACATCCCAAGAGTGAAAAATTTTTAAGAAGAGATATCAGTAACATTATAAATTATTTTAGCGAACACGGAGTAAAAACTGAGAAAGAAAAACTTATAAATGATATTAAAGGAGCGAATGATTGAAATGTTGGATATAAAAATACCAAAAGATAGAGTCGGAGTTTTGATCGGTGAGGAAGGAAAAACCAAAGAGAAAATCGAGAAAAAATCTGGAGCCGAACTTGAAATAGATTCCGAATCTGGGGTAGTCGAAATAGATGTTACTGATATCGATGATCCTTTGATCCCCATGAAGATCGAGGATGTAATAAAGGCCATAGGAAGAGGTTTCAATCCCAAAAAGGCTTTGAAGATATTAGATAAAGATGTTTATTTTGAATTATTAGATATGAGGGATTATGTTGGTAAGAGTTCTAACGCTGTACACCGGATAAGCGGACGTGTGATAGGTAAAAATGGTAGAAGTCGGGAGATCATCGAGGAATTGACGGAAACTCATGTTTCAGTATATGGTAACACTATTGGTATTATAGGTGGATCTGTTGAAATAGGTATCGCTAAGAGAGCAATAGAGATGCTTCTTACCGGTAGTGAACATTCAACAGTCTATAGTTTCCTCGAAAGAAATAGATCCGAAATAAAGATGGCAAGGTCTGGATTTTATATAGGACGCTGACCGACTAGAGAAGCATTTCATCATCTTCTTTGCTTGCACTACCTATAACCTCTCCACATTCTGGGCATTCTTCTCCAGCGTGATCTCCTTCACATTGTGGGCATATAGATAATTCTCCGCAATCATGTTTATAATGAGTCGGGTCACCGCAGTAATAGCAGAATTCATCCTCTTCCACATCTGTAACTTCCTCATCTTCTTCAGCTTTCACTTCATCTATTTCATCACTAGTTTCTTCGGTTCTTTCTTTTTTACTCTCACCCGTAACTTCCCTTTTCTCCTTTTCTCTGACTAATGATGAAATCTCTGTACTCGGGGCTTTGTAACTCTTACCTTCGAATTTTTCCAATGCAGCTTGTAGTTTTCTTGCTTGATATACACCAACATTTAGATTCAATATTAAACTGAGCACATCACGTTTCTCCTGAGGGAGGTCTAAAACCCTTTTACGGAGCAATCTTTCTGTCTTTTCGTCTATCTCTTCAGCTGATATGTCCATGGTAGTAGCTTCTCGGATATATTCCAGTATTCGTTTACACTCGTCTATACTCTTATTTTTAAAATTAGTCACAATGTCACAAAGTCTCACACCTTTTTCAAAGAGATTCCTTTTGGATTCTTTAGCTAGTTTTCTGATCACAAGTCGAGAAGCTCTCTCCATGTCATTCATAGTTTCTTCGTCTAAAGAATGGAAATCCAGTCCTTCTCGAGTGGATATGAAGTTGAATACATCATCTATGTAATTATATGGTATATCGCATATCTTGAACGCTTCTTCTTTTGAGATAGACCTGTTTCTTTCACATTCGAATTCGAGTACACGTCTTGCAAAATCTTCTAATTTCTGTTCTTCCTCTTTCTCCTTAGATATATCTAATCCCTCTTTTGCAGATTCAAAGTCTGGGTCTATTTCTAAAGCTTTTTCGAAGGTTCTCTTGGCTTTTTCCGGCTTATTCATGTCTAAAAGTACCCGGCCTTTGTTGTTCCAAGCGTATTTATCATCACCTTTCAAACCTATCGCTTTATCATAAGATTCTATAGCTTTTTTACTTTCTCCGCTATCCTCTAAAGCTCTACCTCTTTCAAACCAAGCTTCTTCGTATTCTGGGTCTAATTCAACAGCTTTGCTGAAACTACTAACCGCATCTTTTTTACTTCCTACTTCGAATTCGATCTGTCCCTTTCTATACCATAATGTTGGATTTTCTTCATCCTTCTCAATGGCTTTATCATATGCCTTTATAGAGTCCTCTTTCCGTCCGAGATGATCATAACACTCTGCTTTGTTTATCCAAATCTCTTTACTATGCTCTCCCAGTTTTAGAGCAGTATCGAAAGCACCTAAAGCCTCCTCATAATTCTCGAGTTCCTTAGCTAATATACCTTTATCCTTCCATGTTTCAGCATTTTGATCGTCAATTTCAAGTGACTTTTCAAAGATCTCTTTTGCCTCTTCATAATCGCCAATTTGTGTTAAACATCGTCCTTTCATGTCAAGATAATTCGTATTGTTAGGTTCCATATCGATAGCCTTCTGGAACCATTCAGCTGCCTCTTTGTATCTTTCCATCTTTCTGAGACTTTGTGCTTTACGATGGATTACATGTACATCCTCTTCTATATCGATAACTTTGTTGTAGGACCTTATAGCGTTTTCATATTGACCTAAATGTTCTAAAACCATTCCCTTTTGGAGCCACATATCTCTGTTTTCTGGTTCTAGCTCCAGTGCCTTTTCAAAGGCATCTATACATTCCTCTCTTCTTTTTAGATATTTTAAGGCCATAGCTTTGTCCTGCCACGCTTTGAAATTCTTCTCATCTAGTTCAATTATCCTGTTAGAGTACTCGATCACTTCATTCCATCGTTTTAGATCTTTTAACAATTCTTTAGCTTCATGTAGGTCTTTGATACTCTCGTCCAACTCAATGGATTTTTTGTAACAATCCAAAGCAGAACCAGCTTCACCTAGTTTCTTTAATGCCTCACCTTTATCTCTCCATGCACGTACATTCTGAGAATCAATATCTAATATTGTGGAAGCAGCTTTTTCGATATCATTCCACCTACCTAGTTCTTTTAGAGAAACTATTTTTCTTTCTAGGAGATTGATATCTTCTCCTTTTATATCCAAAGCTCTATCGAATGCTTTAACTGCATCTTCGTCTCTTCCAATCTCAGCCAATGCTGTGCCTTTCCTTTTATATGCAAATCTGTTTCTTGGGTCTAATTTCAAAGATTGATTAAATGCTTCTACAGCTTCTTCGAATCTATCTAAATATTCGAGAGCGATCCCTTTACTATACCATACATCTGGATTTTCATCATCGATTTCAAGAGCTTTATCATAAGATATTATCGCTTCTTCATATCGATTTATTCCTTCTTGGGCTAACCCTTTACTGTACCATATCTTTTTATCTTCTGGGTTAATATTCAAAGCTCTCTCGTAGGATTTTATTGCGCCTTCGTAATCCTCTAGTTTTGTTTGAGTGTGACCTTTGTTGTTCCAATATTTCTTATTCTCTGAATCGATCCCGATAGCTTTATCGAAACTTTCTAAGGCGTCTTCGTATAAACCAACTCTATATTCACTAAGACCTTTGTTGTTCCACATCTCTGGTCTAGATACATCGACTGAAAGTCCTTTTTTGTAATCTTCAATAGCCTTTTCATAATTCCTTAGTTTTTCAAAACTTTTAGCCCTATCAAAATAAGCATCAGCATCGTCCGTATCTATAGTGAGTAACCGGTCGCATACTGAGATCACCTCTTCATATCTATTCAATCTAATAAGTGCTTCTTTTTTACCTTTTAGACTTTTTATATCATTATCTTTGATTATGAGTGATCTATTAAAGCATTCTAACGCTTTAGCCGGTTCATTTATTTTTAAGTATGCCTGACCTCTATCATACCAACCGCCCCAGTTCTCTGAATCTATTTCGGTTATTCTTTCAGTGACTCGGATTATTTCTTTCCATCGCTCCATTTTTTTATAGATCTCTTTTTCGTGCTCTAATGCATATATATCTCTGGGGTTATAGGAAAGTGCTTCTTCAAATTGTTCAATAGCTTCTTCATTCTCTCCCAACTTCTCCAGTGCTACACCCTTATCGTATAATGTACTGGCATCTGAGGGATTCTTATCTAAGATTTTATCACAAACTCTGACCAATTCGTCATACCTTCTTAGAGGTTTTAAAGCCTCTTTTTTATTATTTAAAATCCTTATATCATCCATATCGATAGCTAGACCTTTATCGAAGGAAGACACTGCTTCCCGGTATCTTTCCATTTCATATAGAATAGTTCCCTTTTTATTCCAAAGGTCTTTATCTTCTGAATCGATCTCCAATGCTCTAGAATGGGCTTCCAATGCTTCTTGGTATCTTTCAAGTTGGTACAAAGTATTTGCTTTCTCAGCCCATAATTCCTTATGATCTGGATTTGTTTCGATTCCGTTATCGAAACAGACCACTGCATCGTTAAGATTACCCATCTCTCGTAATGTCAAACCTTTCTGTAGCCAAACATCTTCTTGATGTGGTCTTATCTCTAGTGATTTATTAAAACACTCAATAGCAGATGAATAATCGTTGTTATTTTTGTATGCGATTCCTTTCTTTGCCCAGGTTTTTTCATCCCTTGGCTTAATATCCAATATTTTTTCATAAAATGTGATGTCGTTAGGATCTGCTTCAAGAGCTTGTTCGTAGGCCCTAACAGCTTCCTCTTTTCTCCCATTCTTTTTAAGTATATCACCTTTATTTTTTAAAGTATATTTATTTTTTGGATTTAGATTTAGAGCATCTTCTAGAATATGAAGTGCTTCCTTGATTTCATCTTTATGTGAAATAATGAGTGCTTTGTGATTTAATGCGCTGATATTCTGATTATCAATATGAAGTGCATGTTCCTCTATTTCTAAAGCTTTATCCTCAAATCCTAAAGAATAATATAACCACCCTAACCGGTCATAGGCTTGAGATAATTTATCATATCTCTCTTCAAAATCACTTCTCTTTTTCTGTAAATAACTCCAGGTTTTGTCACAAATCTCTCTAGCGCCTTTAACATTACCTGATTTCTTCATATCTTCAGCTTTGTCCATCTGTTTGTGGGCTTTACTGAGAGCTCTTTTTTCTTTATTTATTATCTTATCTAATGAATCTAGGAAACCCATTTGAAATCCTCCGACATATTATACATTTTATCTATTCCGCATATTATAAAGGTTTGGTCATTTATTATTTTCATTTAGTCGTCCTCTGACTTTTTAAATTGATCATGCAAACCACTTTTAAGGATAATATAAAACCTATCTATTTAGAATTTATGAATGGTAATATCTT
>JBNJDY010000051.1:0-11209 GCA_051745305.1 Thermoplasmatota archaeon | reverse complement strand
ATTTCCCATGGGTTGTTATGGGTTGTTAGTGTTATATGAGTTTTTTTACCGAGTTGGGGGCATGATATGTATTTTTAGAGATATATACGAAGGTTATAAATAACTTTGAATATTTGCATCTTTGAGCTTTTTATGCAGTGCGGTAAGTGCGGAAAAGAGATGGAGAAAGTCGTAGGTTTTCCAGGGTATGTCTGGTGCAGGGACTGCCACATAACTAAAAAAGTTAAAAAAGATGGTATGAGTTCTGAAAATGGTCACGATAAGATTGAAGTTGAAAGTTGATAGAAGCTCGTTCTTTGATGTGCAGTATCTTTTTCTGGTCAAATGATAAATCGGACTAAACGTTATAACATGATATTGTTATAACCGGAATCTAATTCGATATCAAGCTGAAAATAAGCTTGAAAAGTTAGTATGGGAAAAGATGATCGAAGAGTCTTAAACTAATTGATTTCAGGTAACTTATTATACTACATTCGATTATGATTTATTCGATATGAGGTGCGAAGATTTCGTTGTCGAATTTCTACCTGCGGTCAAAGCGACTATTGTCAAGAAACTTTATAACGAACACGGTATGAACCAGGTCACCATCTCTGAGATTCTAGGTATAACTCAACCAGCGGTGTCTCAATATCTTTCTGGAGCACGTGGTGAATATCCACTAGAGGAGGATGTTAATAAAACCACTGAAGAGGTTGCTGATGAGATATATGAATCATATCAAGATGGGGATTTGACACTCAGAGATATTGATGAACTTTTATGTAAAATTTGTAGAAAGATATGAAAAGTTAGATAGTTAATCAATATTGGATATTCAAAAACAATATATAACACTGTTAACTTTGAATAACTATGTTCGAAAAATCATCTGAAAAGGACGTAACCAGAACGATAGTAAAAGAATTTGGAAGAGTGATTGACGAATATGCTGAATCCGACGTTATCGTAATAGGTGGCGGTCCAAGTGGTTTGATTGCGGCACGGGATCTTGCTAAAAAAGATAGAAAAGTCCTAGTCGTAGAAAGGAACAACTATCTGGGAGGAGGTTTCTGGTTAGGAGGTTATCTTATGAATACCATAACTGTCAGGAGCCCTGCTGAAGAGATACTTGACGAACTAGGTATACCTTATAAAAAGGAAGGCAATCTTTCCAGGGCGCTCGGACCCCATGCATGTTCGAAACTGATCTCAGAAGCCTGTGATGAGGGTATCCAGATATTGAACATGACTGAATTCGATGATGTGGTCTTTAGAAAAGACGACCGTGTTGGAGGTGTGGTAGTAAACTGGACACCCGTATCTTCGCTTCCACGGCAGTTGACATGTGTTGACCCCATCGCTTTGGAAACAAAGGTGGTTATAGACTCGACCGGTCACGATGCCTGTGTTGTTAAAAAGATGGAAGAAAGAGGTCTCATCGAAACTAGGGGCTTCGGTGGTATGTGGGTCGAAGAATCTGAAGATTTAGTTGTTGAACATACTGGTAAAGTCCACGACGGTTTAGTGGTCACAGGTATGGCAGTTTCAACCACATATGGATTACCACGTATGGGACCTACATTCGGGTCAATGTTGATGTCCGGAAGGAAAGGAGCGAAAGTGGTAGATGAGATGCTCGGCTGAGTTTCCATTCGATGGAATCACGATCTATCTATCAAACCGGATCCAGGAAGTTAATAGCCATGAGTTGAAGGAATATTTACATAATATCACCGATAAAACAGTAAAAATTAGAGACGGGTTTTTCAAGGAGCATAAACCAGAAGATTTGTACGAAAAAATAGCCTCAACTAGAGTAAGTGATATGAACTCAAGAAAGAATAAAGAACCCTTACCACTTGAAATTGGATTAGAAAAAAAGATAATCCAAGGTAAGGATATAAGGGGAGTTCTTTACGATGGCTGGAAATTATCGAAGCTGATATTCGAATTACTTCCAGAAAAAGAATACGAACAGCACGTGATCGTAGTAACAGATAGGTTGATCGGTACACTTGAAAAAGGTGATGCACGCTACCACGTTAGAGCGGTGATAAATTCCCTTCCTTCTATAATCTCAACAAGCGGAATAGTTGAAGGTCCAGCCAAGCCCAAAGAGTATTATCTCGGTGTTGAAAAAGACTTTGAGTTCAAACCTATGGAATACAGTGATAACAGGATGACTGAAGCTGTACACTCTTACGCTCTCCAAACTGTATTTTGGAGGTTGACAGGAGATCCGTTCTGTGGTAAAAAAGGGTGCCCTCTTTTCAATTCACATTGGCAGGAAGAGGTCATTAAAAATCAGGTCAATGGTAGTCTTTGTGAAGGACATAAAAAAGTTCTATCAACTCTCTAGTTCATCCTGATACTCTTCCATATACTTTATAGTGTTTTCATATTCATCTCGCTTCTGGGCCTTTCTAGCCTTTTTCAGCAGATGAATGCACCTAGATACGTCTACATCAGCACCAGATAATTTCGCGGTTTTTAACTCCTCTTTCGCCCCTTCAACTTTCTTGTCCATATATTCTGGAAGTTCTTTGAAGATCTCTTCTCGAACTTCATCCAAGTCAGTGTTATCGCTATTTTCCATCTCTTCAATCATATCTGAAGCCGACCCCGTATCGAGTCCTAACTTTTGCGCTGTTTTTAGGATCTCTTTCACTTCTTCTAGAGAATCAGTGACATCTTCTTCGTCAACGAGTTCTAAGGTACCACCTTCAAGAACGGTTTCTATGTCTTTAATTGTGACTCTGTACAATTCTTTAGATATCTCATATTCACCATTATCCGCCAACTCTTTACCCTCTCTCAGCTTAGATAAGAATGGTTTCACATCTCCACCTTTATTCCTGAGTTCTTTGACCTTAGATTTTCCTTCCACTATCAATGAATATATCTCATTAACTTCGTCGGATAGTTCCAACGCTTTCTTTGCTGTTTTGATACCTTTATTGTAATCCTCATCTTTCCTAGCATCTACGGTCTCTCTGATCATGTCTTTGATATTATCAATATTAATCTTGGTCTTACGGGCTTCGTTAAGGGCTTCTTTTGCTTCATCGAAGGTCTTTAAAAATTTTTCCTCATTAACCGATTCCTCTGGAGATTCTTCCTCAACCTCTTCAGATAACTTTTCCTCTTCGATCTCTTCGACTTTTGTGAGAATATCATGGCACAGATCTTCAGCTTCATCGAATTGTTCATTCTCAATTTCAGAATGTACTTCTTCCATCATCTCGGAGAGTACTTCTTCCTCTTTTTGTTCCTTCACTGCTTCGAAGGCTTTTTCGTATGTAGGTGATATCTCTCTTATCTTATCAATTAACTCGAGGAGCTCATCAGCTTTTTCAACGGCCTTCTCCCGATCGTCATTGTTACGTGCATCCACGGACTCTTTTAGTACCGATTCAAGATGTTCGAGAGGAAGGTTACCGCTTTTTAATTTAAAAAATGCTCTTCTAACTTCAGCAACTTTATTTTCGACTTCTTTTACGCTGAAAGCTCTTTCTTCTACCTCTTTTTGCTCTTCCTTCACTTCAGGCATCTCGGGAATATTGATCTGATGTTTATTAACCGCAACCTTGTACGCTTTTGCAGCATCCTGCAATTTACCTAATCTCAAAGACAAACTGGCTTTCGCAGTCCATATATGTCCGAATAACGGATCTAATTCGATGACTTTATCATAAAGCTGAAGAGCCTTCTCCAAAGCACCAAGTTTTTCTAGGATCGTAGCTTTACCGTAGAATATCTCTGGATCCTCTTCTCCATCCATGATTCGTACATCATATTCTGCTAAAGTCTTCAACGGTTCCTCGATTTCTCCGTCGTGATGGAATACTTTACCTTGGAGTTCAAGAGAATGAGAACACTCTAGGCACTCTGAATCATCTATGTAAACAACCACCCCGCAGTCGGGGCAGAATATCTCAGATTTAATTTCTCCTTCTTTAGATCCCTCCTTTCCCAATATCATTTCAGCGTTTCTTTCACCGATTTCATCTATCTTTGAAAGTTCCTCGACACTGGTTTCTTCGAGATCATCGATATTTCTATATCCCTCTCTAAAAAGTACTCTAGCTTTGAGTTCGCCGACTTGTGATATCTGTTTTAGTTCCTCGAGATCCTTTTGTTGATTATCTGATGCCATGGATGGTCCTCTATTTTTATTTAAATAATTAAAGAAATGATGTTCTTATATCTTTAATTTTTCCATAAATAACATTTGGTACAATATTCGAACAGTTCATTATTCTTAAGCTTTTTTGTTTATTACCAATAATTTTCTAATATTAAATATTAATCCCAGAACTGCTTCGTCCTTGCGTAACGTATCTCCGCTTCCAATATATCTCTTAAAAATTCATCCTCCTCCCTGTGATCCCTTCTTAAAATCCTTCCTGCATTTGCATGACCGACACCTCTAGCAGCAAGTGCCATAGCAGCCCTTTTTTTGTATATCCTAGCTAGATCCGCCAGTTTATAGTATTCCTTCAACTTTTTTCTTTCTTCAGCATTCAATTCTTTTTTATCTTTATCTATGATATCTGGGTCGTCGTAAGCTCTAAGCGGCACCACCATGGCAGAACCACAGGAGGGACATTTTGGCTTCCCGATATCCTTGATCCTTTTACGTCTCCGATTTCCACACCTTAAACATTTCATCACAATTTCTTCTGATTCTAACCTTTCTTTGAGAGCCATCAAAACAGCGTGACTGACTCTATCCGGACTTAAAAACTCTTTATGTTTCTCCAGCCCGGCTTCACCTATAGGAGATATCCCAGATTTAGCCATGATTAGTTCTATCTCACCAGTTTGGATCTTCTCTAGCAACATTTTAGTCCGTTCAGTGTCCATGTTGTCCCGCAGGGTCTTTTTCACAGCCTCCCTGTAAAGAGGAGTATTTTTGAAAGCATCTATCAGTCTGTCGATATTGATCATCCTGTAATCCACATCTTTCTTCACCGCTCCGAATTTCTTAGCAACATGCAGGAACTTCCACCTAAAGAAGGAAGAATGAGTTATTGATTTTCCCAGCAGTTCTTCTAGTATTTCTGGTTCAGTGTCTCTGAAAACCGATTCCACCTTGGATGGGAACACCCTACGAGGTAACCGCATCATTATCCGATATGGATCGATCTGAAGTCCCACACTTTCTCCTAATCTAGCGGATAACAGAGATGCGAACAAGCGGCCAAAGGTCTGGTTGACGAGGGTCCCAAAACAGGAATTCACTATGACCGTTTCTTTACCGATCTCGATAACGACCCTGTTTTTCGTGGGTATAGGATGATCTTCCTGAGAGTCAAGAAATTCGTCGAATTCTCTTTTGGTTCTCCTCTCTACGGGATAATCTTCGAACTTTCCTTTCCAACCCATTTCCCGCAGTTCACCGACTTCCTGAGCTATTTCAAAGGGCACCGGTATATCCTCTCCGGTCCAATCTGGGATCTTACCTAGATCTTTTACAGGATTGACTAGAACCTGTTCATCCTCGATATCGATTATCCTCCATGCCTTACCCTGCAGTGTGATCACACCTCCGATCTCACCTTTACTGGCAACGAAGCTTTCATCCAGCGTCCCGATTATCGAGTTAGACGCCATATCTTTCATCAGGAATGTTTTTTCATCGGGTATCATAGAGATGTTGTCGTAGAAGTACTTGAGGGAAGCCCTTCTTTTTCCTATCTCACCGTCATCTTTCCAGATCACCCGTATCTCAGCAAGCTGTTCAAGTAGTTCTTCGTACTCATCTCGACTCAACTTCCTGAAGGGATAAGCTCTTACCACCACGTTGTAAAAATCATCATATCCGATCTTCCTATCAGAGTGCACCGATGAGATGATCTGATTAGCTAATACACTCATTGGTTTCTCAGGTATATCTGTCAGTTCTAAGTCCCTTCCCAACGACCTTTCCGCTATCACCGCTGCCTCTGCGATATCGTCCATGGTGGTGGTGACTATCCTGCCTTTTGAAACCCTACCGATACGATGACCGGACCTTCCGACCCTTTGAACGTACCTTGTCACCTGTCTTGGTGACTGATACTGGATAACAAAGTCCGTCTTACCTAGGTCTATCCCGAGTTCCATGGAAGATGTACATACTAAAGCCTTTATATCTCCATTTTTGAACCTTTCTTCCACTTCTATACGCGACTCTTTTGAAAGAGAACCGTGATGAACTCCGATGGGATAATCTTCTATCCAGAGTTTAAAAGAAGATGTTATAGATTCTGCCGCATCTCTAGTATTTACAAAAATCAAGGTACTTTCGTGTTCATCGATCAACTCCTTACAGCGTTTGATAGTGGCAGCGTTTTCCACATCGGTCTTCATGACCTCTGCTAACCTTTCATCATCATCTCCTGCAGGGGTTTTCTCAACTTCGACCTCAAGTTCGTGATCGCCGGTGATCTCGATCACCTCAGCATCCCTTCCTACCCCTACTAAAAATCGTTTCACCTTCTCAGGACTACCGACGGTCGCTGATAAACCAACCCGCTGGAAACCGTTCTCACTCAGTTCTTCGAGTCTTTCAAGGGCTAGAGATAGCTGACTCCCTCTTTCATCGACTGCAAGCTCGTTCAGTTCGTCCACAACAACGTACTCAACGTTCTTCAAACCGTTCCGCAGGTGTTTACCCGTGAACATGATCTGCAGGGTCTCAGGGGTTGTTATCAAAACATCTGGTGGGTTCTTAGACTGTTTTCTCCTCTCCTTCTGGGACGTATCTCCATGCCTCACACTCACGGAGAAATTTAACCGCTCTGAAAATTCTTCGATCCTTCTAACCATGTCCCTGTTGAGGGCCTTGAGAGGTGTGATGTACAGTAGTTTAAAACCGTCCCTCTCACTCTTCTTTAAAATATTATGTAAAATCGGTAACAGTGCAGCTTCGGTTTTACCGATGCCTGTAGGAGCTATCAAAAGTGTATTTTTCTTCTCTATTATAGGTGGTATAGCAGCTTCCTGGGGTTTAGTCTCGTCAACTATATCCAATTCATAAAGGACTTGAAGAATATCTTTTGATAATAGGTCGAAAGCTCCCAATAACACCACCTATTGGGGCGCTGGTTGATGGTCTGGTGCAGGTATGGGTATACTCTTGATCTCAAGTAGTTTAGCTAGTTTATCTAGGAGTTTATCTTTCTTTTCTTCTCCGACGAGCGCGTGTTCAAGGACCTCTCCAAGATTATCCACTGGAATTATCTCGATCATTTCTTTATATCGATCTTCCAAAACCACGTCTTTAAGATTCGATTTCGGTATCAGTATCCTCTTCATACCACTTTCAGCAGCAGCTTCGATCTTAGCTGTTACTGCACCTACCGGTAGAACCTGTCCCCTAACACTCAAGGAACCTGTCATGGCGGTTTTCTGGTCTATAGGTATACCCTCAAGTGCGGATATGACTGCGGTAGCCACTGAAATAGAGGCTGAATCACCTTCTACACCTTCTTGAGTACCGATGAATTGGATATGGACGTCGTACTTGGATATGTCTTCTCCAGTGTATTTTTTGATCAAAGCTGATACGTTCTGGACCGCTTCTTTTGCTATCTCTCCAAGTTTACCTGTAGCCACTACACGGCCTTCTTCTTTTGAATGTGCAGGCGTTACTTCTGAAGCTATCGGTAAGACGATACCGGAGTACTCAGACATACCGCTCTGCTGACCTCCCATGGCTGCGAGACCGTTGACAACACCGACGCTTTTTCCCTCGGTTTGGAAGGTACTGTACTCCTTCCTTCTTTTGATATATTTATCAGCGACCTGTTGCTCCAGTGATCTAGCACTCTTTTTAGCTTCTACTACATCCTCTGGACTTACTAATTTATGACCTTTTTCCACTGCCAAATCACCTGCAACTCTTACAAGGCCTCCGAGTTCTCTTAATCTTAAAGTCAACTCGCCTCTTTTATTAGCTCTTCTCTGAGCTTCTCTGATCAATTCAGTAATAGCTCCTTTAGTGAAGTGTGGTATTTTCCGTTCATCCTTTTCCACTTCCTGAGCGATGAAACGTATAAGGTCCATCCTATTTTCATGGTTATCTTCCATGGTATCGTTAACGTAAACCTCGTAACCATATCCGCGGATACGTGACCTCAATGCTGGATGCATTCCACCATGAACTCTGCCTTCTTCATCCTTAGCTCCATAGATAGAATCTAGATTACCCGCAGCTACAAGTATGAAATCTGTTGGAACTGCTTCGCTTTGTACCATGGCACCGCTGCTTCTTTCGCTCTGACCAGTTATAGAGAACCTTCTCTCCTGCATAGCAGTCAACAGCTTCTGCTGGGAAGACATCTTAAGCATGTTGATCTCATCGATGAACAGTACTCCTTTGTGAGCCTCATGTATAGCACCGACTTCCACCCTTTGGTGAGCAGGAGTTTCTAATCCACCGCTCTGGAAAGGATCGTGTTTAACATCACCAAGCAGCGCACCTGCTTGGGCACCTGTAGCATCTATAAAGGGAGGTTTCTCCCCGGGTTTGTGTTCAGTCAACAACTTAGGTATATCTCTGTCACCGTCACCACCCATGGCTCTTGGATTAGCCCTCATGGCTATCATAAGCATTGCAGCTGCAAGGATCGAAAAGAATACGATCATGAACTCGCCGGTAAATATCGAAAGCATTATCCCTGCACCGACGATAAGAGCCAGTATCAATAACATGGCTTGATTTTTTTTCTGTGATTTAGCCTGAGCTTTCGCTCGATGACTGTCGACTATATCTCTACCTTTTCCCGCTGGAACGGTCCTTACCTTTGGGTTGTTCTCATCTTTATCATTAGGTATACAAATAATATCCTCTAAAGCCTCTGATGGTAAAAAATCAGTCATAGCTTTTGCTATCATGGACTTACCGGTACCAGGTGAACCTATCAACATAACATGTCTATGCTGCTTAGCGGCTTTTTTAACAACACTGACCGCTTCATCCTGTCCGATGACCTGATCCGCTAACATCTCTGGAACTTGTATATCTTTGGTCGTGTTCACATCGATATCTTTAATCCACTCATCGACTTGAGCTATTTCTTTGTCTTCAGATTCTGAAGAATTATCTTCAGGTTCTGTCTTCTCTTCAGGCATATTATTCATTAGTTACACCGATAGGATTAATCCATTGAATGCTCATCTTTATAAACTTTTGGTGTTTTCATCCTTGATCTTTTTCAACTTACCCAGAACCTCTTTCACTGAAGAGCATTCCTCTACAGCATCCACGTCCCAAGTACCGAGACCCAAGATCCTTTTCCCGTACTTCGTGGCCATGGATATCTCCGAAAGTGTTCCATATGATCCATCTATGGCCACAACAACATCACCGTTCAAAACCACCAAACTGTTCCTGAGCATACCTAAGTTAGTTACGATGGCATGATCTAGATAGTCGTTACCCTCACTCCGATTTCCAGAAGGAAGTATTCCTATGGTAATTCCACCAGCGGATTTAGCGCCTCTACAGGCTGCTTCCATCACACCACCCCTACCTCCACATACAAGGATCATATTCATCTCTGCGATCCCCTTACCCAGTTCCTCCGCTCGTTCACGATCTTTATCAGAACAACTTCCTACATCTCCACCGATCACGCTGACATACATCGTAAAGTACAACTTCTTTCAATGATTTATCTTTTTGGCAAAATAGATTAAAAAAGGAAAGTAAAAGTTTTTTATCCGTTCATCTGTGCTTTTGCTTCTTCATATCCAAGTTCGAAGGCCTTTTTGTTGATATCTATGAATTTCTCAGGTACCTGTCTTTCTATGGATCCTATGATCTCCTCTTTACTAACAGGTAGTACGTCCGTTGCAGTCAAAGCACCGATCATGACTATATTCTGGGTTATAGCTGCGCCCGCTTCTTTTGCCAGCTTCTCGGCATCTATCTTCAGCAGTTTATCGGATTTCTCTTCCAGGTCCGCGAACATCTCTTCTATATCCGGGTATTCCTCTTTACCAACACTCACGGTGAACGGAACTATCGGTGAGATATTGGTGATGATCCAAGTGTCTTTAGATGCCTTTTCCAAGGCACGATAAGCCTCTATAGGCTCGAAACTCAGTACAGCGTCGGCCTCTCCACTTCCGATGAGTGGGCTGTAGACCTTTTCACCTATCTTAACTGTAGTCCAAACCACACCGCCTCTCTGGGCCATACCGTGTACTTCGCTCATGTAAACATCCATGCCCTTCTCTAAAGCTGCTTTACCGATGACCTGTGATGACGTTAAAATACCCTGTCCGCCGACTCCGACGATCTCTAGATTTGTTCTTTTCATTGTTCCCCACCTCTTTTGATAGCATCAAATGGACATACCTGAGCACATTGACTGCAGCCTACACATAGCGTTTCATCGATGTGCACCTTATCTCCGTCTCTGACCAGTGCTATACAACCAAGTTGATTGGTACATATATGACATTGTTTACATTTGTCCTGATCGACTTGGAATTTCCCCCAATCGACTTGACGCTGTTCGATCAAGGCACAGGGATGTTTTGGAACTACTACAGATATACCATCATATTCAAGGGCGTCTTTGAAGACCTGTATAGTCTTCTCGATATCGTATGGATCGACGGTTTCAACGAACTCTATACCTGCGCCTCTAGCAAGATCTTCGATGGAAGCCATCGGTGCGGGGTCACCCATACCGGTTTTACCCGTTCCAGGGTGAGGTTGATGTCCCGTCATAGCTGTAGTACGGTTATCCATGATCACGTAAACGAAATCATGCTGATTGTAGTGGCCGCTCACAAGACCAGGCAGTCCCGAATGGAAGAACGTTGAATCTCCAAGGAATGCAAATACCTGCTGGTCGGTATTCTTTGAGAATCCGCCTGCTGCTCCGACGCTGGATCCCATGCAGAGCAGGTAATCTGTGGCGTTCAGTGGGTCCTGGATACCCAGTGTGTAACAACCTATATCGCTGGAATATACCGCTTCTTCGCCCCCCAGTGCCTTCTTGACCGCGTAATAAGTAGCTCTATGCGGACATCCTGGACACAGTGATGGAGGTCTAGACGGTAGTTCATATTCTTTAACGTCCAATGATTCTTTACCTGGATCTACATCCATCAATTTCGAAAGGGCTTCATGTATTCTATCTGGATTGTACTCGTAAAGTCTTGAAAAGTGACCCGTATGTTTACCGTATATCTCTAAACCAGGGTTCACATCTTTAGCCAA
>JBNJDY010000050.1:0-11485 GCA_051745305.1 Thermoplasmatota archaeon | reverse complement strand
TGAGGACATGACAATGAACGTAACTGTTGTTGACGCTGAAGAACCTGAAGAACTACAGGTAGAAAATACGTTACAACTCGATGTAAATATAGAACCACCTGCATGGCGTAGATACTTAATTTACGCATTGGTACCAATAATCATAATCGGTGTTACTGTAGGATTGTATTTCTACAAAGAGAAGTTCCAGTAAAACTCTAATAAAAACCCTTTATTTTTTTAATTATTTTTTACATAGATTCCGGAGCATCGATACCTAAAGTATCAAGTAAACTTTTTAAAACATATTTATAAGCGGTTACAAGTAAGATTCTTTCTTTCTTTTTATTTGTAGATTTTAAAACATGATGATCTCTGTAAAACTGATTGAACTCGGATGCTAGCTCGAGACCATACTTAGCTAATCTATGAGGTGAATTCTGCTTTTGAACTTCACTTAAGATCTTAGGGAACTTAGCCATGGTTTTGATCAGTTTGATTTCCCCTACTTCTTTTAGTTTACTAAAATCCACTTTTTCTAAATCTATTTTCTCATCAGATTTATTGAGAATTCCACAGCTTCTAGCATAGGTGTATTGTATGAAGGGTCCAGTATCCCCCTGGAAATTAAGGGCCTCCTCCCATCTGAAATCGATAGGTTTTTCCGGCTGAACTTTTATTATGTTGAATCTGACCGCACCCATACCCACTTTCTCAGAGATATCTTCTATATCCTCTGCGGATAGATCATCTCTCCTTTTCAATATTTCATCTTTAGCTTTTTCTTGGGCCGTATCCATCAGATCATCTAAAGTGACGTAAATGCCTTTACGTGTAGACATCTCCTGCCCTTCAAAGCTCACAAAAGAATAGAAAACGACCGCAGGTATCGGTTCGATGTCGAGCGCCTTTAGAGCGTTTTTTAAGAACTTACCGTGCAGTTTATGATCCTCTCCCAATATGTTAAGTAGGGAGTCAGCCCGTTCCGCCTTCCACATATGGTATGCAAGATCTCGGGCGGGGTAAAGATTGGTACCATCATCTCTGGTGAGGAAAGTTTTTCTACCATCCTTCTCAAAGAAAAGGGCACCATCTTCCCTTCTACAGGAATCGATCTTGTCCATTTTAGTCACTAAATTATCGACAGAACCATCGACTACAAAATCAGACTCATTCTTGAAACTATCCAATTGGATGTTAAGTCTTTCCAGGGATCTGGTAACACCTTCCAGTATCTTCTCAGCATTTTTCCTAAATATGTTTAAGATGTCTTCATCTCCCTGTTCCATCGCGTGTATTATACCCCGAACTTCGTCTTCGATACCAGGGTTCTCTTCGAGCAGAGAATTAGCTTTTTGATAATATCTTACCATCTGATAATCAATTTTATCTCGCTCAGGTTCTGGAAGTTCATCTTCTTCTATATTCAAAGTTCCCCAAGTAAAGATAGCCATCTGTCTTCCGATATCGTTTACAAAATACTGTCGTTCTACTTTATACCCCATTTTTTTGTAAACTCGTGATAGGGTGTCACCGATAATAGGATTCCTTGCTCTTCCGACGTGTAGTGGTCCATTGGGATTTGCGCTTGTATGTTCTAGTGTGATCTTCTCATTTTTATTGGGATATGTTCCAAAAGATTCTTTGTATTCTAGACATTTCTCGATTGTTTCTTTAACCAGTAGTTTATTGTTGAGTTTAAAGTTTACATAAGGCCCCGCCTGTTCAGCAGTTCCTAACTCTAATTTGATATTATCTACAAGATCATCAGCAATGTGATCAGGTGATTTTTTTAAGTGTTTTGAAAATATGAAGCACGGTAACGCGAAATCTCCTCTTTCCTCATCTGGAATCTCTAACGGAATATCTTTTTGTTCATCCAAATCTAAAGTATTTTTAATCTCCCGGACTATTTCATTCTCAAATTCATCGAGTATATAACCCATATTACTATCCTCACGAAATTCTAAATCTAAGTATTGCTGCTAAACCTCCGAATGCATCTAGGAGTAGTTTGCCTTCCTCTGACTCGTCAGAGATGAGTTCAACATCTGAACCCACTTGTTCCGCCCTTTCATATAGTTCATCTACAACATCTCTTCTTTCGGAGATCTCCAGAGGAGCGCCGCATTCAGGACAATCCATCTGTTTCTTTTTATTGGATTTTACGATATGGTCGTTATCGTATTCACATTCGGGACAGTCGACTATGATGTGTTCTTTGTTCAATCCTTCTGAAATCAGTAAAGTGTCAACAGCTCCAAGCTGTAAAGCACGTTCAACCTCCTCTTCTCCATAAGCTGCCAACCCTCCATTGGGTTTTTTGATCTCTTCCATAAGACGGTTGATCAATTTCTTCTCTTCCATCACGACGAGTTCTGAAAGAGTATCTTGAGCTTTCTGCATCAACTCTTTTAGACCGTACTCGTCGGTATAACCAGTATTGAAAGTATCTATTACGTTGTTTTTTAGTTCATGATGTAGGTAATCTCCTTCCACGAACTCTTCTTTGGTCCTTCCAGGTCCCCCAACGATAACTCCTTCGAGATCTTCGTTTAGAAGCAATTTATTTGCTAGATCTCCGAGTTTCTTAAAGTAGCTGTGTGCTGCTCCCTCGATGAGTCTTTCGAACCTTTGAGCGGACTGACCACCTTTAGAATGCTTACTAGGTATCAATGATTGGATATTCTTTAACGTTTCAACCTTTTTACCATGGAGCAAACCGATGGTAGCTTCACTCCTATCTACGACTATTAGACCGTATTTCTTTTTCTCCCCCATCATCTTTTTCAGAGGTTCTACGTAGAACTCTGAGTCGCACCTGTAAAGGAAAGTTTCGATGTGTCTAGGCGGTTCTACCGCTTCTGAGACCATATCGGTTTGATCACCAGTTGCTGAAACGTGACCCACGAAGAATACTACGCCGTTCTTAGGTGGTTCTTTGAAATATTTTAATTTAGATAGTATTGATTTTAAAGCACTCTGAACATGTTTTCTGGTCGATTTAGACTTTATATTCGAACTCTCTGACATCTCCTCCCTTAGATAAGCAACTACATCGGATATCTGTTTATCTGGGGGTATGTATAGTGAAATAAGTTCTGTACCTCTACCTTTCATCTCTTTGATCTTTTCCAAGGCTTTCTTGAAATCGTATTCCTGACGTTTTGACATCTCCATTTGAAATCGGACCGATTGTTTAGAAGAACAGGGGTATTAAAAAGGTTTCGTAGTGCCAGGAGAGTGATACCGTATAAAATTTTATAAACCCTTCTTAGTTGCCGTGGTCATCGATGTGTTTGAATGGATGTTAATGGAAGAATGGTTTGGACGATACTGTTCACAACATTGCTAGTTGTATCAACATTTACTGTAATCCCTATGGAAACTTCAGGTGAGGTATTGATCGTAGATGCTGGAGGTGAGGGAGATCACCTTAAAATCCAGGATGCCGTAGATGAAGCTGAATCGGGAGATGAAATACAGGTTTTATCAGGCCTTTACGGGGAGGATGTGCTGATCGATAAACCATTGACAGTAGAAGGAGAAGAGGGAGTAGTGATAAGTGGTGAGTCTTACGGAGTTAAAGTGGAAGCGGATGATTGCTATATCGGTAATATCTCTGTGGAACATTCCGAAGTGGGAATAGAGGTCGTAGAGAATAGTAATTATCTGAACAGTATACACGTATCTGAAAGCGGTAAAGGAGTAGTATTTTTTAAAAGTGAATATAACTCGCTTATAAACGCTAATATTGAAAACTGCTCAACGGGTGTGATGTTTTATCAAGACAGTAATAACTTGGTTAAAGATTGCACGGTTACCGATTCGGAGCAACGGGGTTTAAGGATATCCGGCTCTCAGAATACCACTATCAGTGACAATTCCATTTTATCTTCAAGATATCACTCGATTTATTTGAGCAGATCTGAAGATGTAAGTGTTTTGGATAATGATTTTACCGATAACGAAAGAGGCGCTTATATTTTTGAATCTGTTAGGAATAGATTTGTTAACAACACCCTGGACAGTGGTCTCAACATAGAGAGTGATAATAAAGTGGGTTGGAATTCACATGAGATTTACGGGAATGATGTTGTTAATGGATCATTGGAATACTACGTTGATAATTCTAGTGTTGATTTAGAATTTATATCTGGACAGATAATACTTGTAAATTGTTCAGGATTTTCTATCAGGCATAATGATCTTTCTAAAGTTGAGAGCGGTGTCACCCTTGCTTACTCATCTAACAATAAAATATATGGCAACGATCTTAGGAAGAATTACCGGGGATTGGATATATTCAACTCAGAGAACAATACGTTCCATCATAATAATTTCGTTAACAATACATTCCAGGTTTATTCAGTAGATGGATCTTCTAGGATCAATTCATGGACAGATGGGTTTGGAAACGGAAATCATTGGAGTGATTATGGTGGAGATGACAACGGTAATGGAGGTAGTACAGCAGAAGACGGAGTAGGTGATACAGGAGTTCCACATCCTTCCGACGATAAAGGATATGGTTATCACGATTTAGATCCCAATCCCTTGATGGATGAATTTGTGAGATCCAATAATGTTATCGAACTGAATAACGATTCAGGAGGATGGAATTTTGTTTCATTCGGGATCGAAATGGGAGAAGTAGAGTTAGAAGAATTTTTATACTCAATAGATTATGAAAAAATTATGTATTATTCTAGAGAAGACAGTCGTTGGATGAGCTTCGTTCCAGGTAGGGATGCCCATTTTAACGAACCGATAACACTTGATCGGAGTATGGGCTTATGGATAAACGTTAAAGAACAGCAAGAGTTGAATTTCACAGGTATTGTTCCAACTAGAACTTTAGTGGAGTTGGAACCAGGTTGGAACATGGTCGGTATCGCAACAATGAATGGTGTTTCTGGTAGTGAATTACCGAATGAAGTTGATGTAGTGGGAGCTTATAATGGTTCTAGGGAATATTTTATCGAATATATTGAGCCCAGTGAAGTGATCTTTGAAAAGGGAAGAGGTTACTGGATCCACAACTCCGGCGATGATAGTGTGATTTGGAATGTTCACTGAATTTTAAAGCATGATAAAACTATAAACTAGGTACGAACCTGCTATAACTAAAACAATCCCAGAGATTCTGCTGATCCATACAGAAGCTTCGCTCAGCTTTCTTTGTAAAATATTTTTGAAACGCACGGTTAGCATGGAGAATATGATCATCAGTATCGACATGGTTATCAGATAAAGCAGTAGTACGATTATGGCGCCATGGAGACCTTGGGATAACCATGATGATAATATCACCGCTATGAAAACCGGGGCTGTACATCCTGCGGATGAAGCTCCGTAACCGAGACCGTATAAGAAAGGTGATGAATCTTTACTGCTTTTACTAGAATTCATTTTTAATTGACCTTTTAACTTTCTTAGATTTTTTGAAAGATGTCCACCGATATCGATGTTTGTAAGGACGAATATACCAAGTACCAATATCAATATTCCGACGATCAATTCCAGGTAAGGTATGTACTCCGCTAACCATCTTCCCCCACTGACTGCTATCACACCGATTATTCCAAATACCAGGACTATGCCAAGTGATGCTTTGATACCCATTGAAAGACCGGTCTGGTCTTTATTTTCCCCGTCCGGTCTTATGTAATATGCCACGTAGGAAGGTAGTAATGGGAATGAACACGGTGAGAAGAATGATGCGAATCCACCAAGTATCGCAATTGTGTATATTCCATATTCTCTAAGATCTGATCTTTCAGCTGTTCCTTCTAAAACTTTATCGAACTCTTCTGTCAATTCGCTTTCGGAGGGGACACCTCTTTTTTCATAGGTGATATAACCCTCTGGGTCTATCATGATCAACATGGGAACAGCAGTTCCCTGGTAGGTTGAGAACAAGTCAGCGTCATCGCTAGCTAATTCCCATGGTACGGTTCGGTCTTCCTTTAAATCTTTTAAATAATCGATGGAATTGCCATCTATATCGATGGAAAGGAAAGTGAATTCGTCGCCATACTCGGGATGCAGGTCTTTCAAGATCTCCTCGACTTCCCTACATTGAATGCAAAGAGGAGTCATGAATTCTAGGACCACGGGCTTCTGCTGTTCAGATAGGGTGAATTCATCATTTGATGTAGTAGGAACGGTAAAATCGGGAGCAGGTTGAACTGCAATAGATGTTGGTAATATTAAAAGTAAGAGTATGAGGAATAAAGATAGGAGTAATTTATATCGAGGGGAAAACCGGATTTTCATTTATACCACATAACCGACTTTTGATATTTATACTTTCGTGGTTCTAGAGGGTAAACTTTTTATTTTCGTTAACCACTACTTAACGTTATGGGAAAGAAGTCCATAACTGAGAGAGATCGCAAGTACGTTAGAGCAATCTACTTGAAGGAGGGTTACAAGAGACCAGTAGGTCCTGCAGAATTGGCAAAGGATATGGATGTGAGCCGAGTAGGAGCACTCCAAAAGATGCGTCGGCTGGAAAGTCAAGGCTTGGGGGAATACTTGTCTAAAGAGGGTTTGATTCTAAACGGCGATGGTGTAGAGATAGTTGAAGAGGATATCAAACGCCATCACCTGCTTGAAAAGTTCCTCCAAGAATCTTTAGGAATGGACTTCGAAGAAGCCTGCAGAGAGTCCAGCAGGTTGGGATCCATCGTTAGTGATAAGATGATGGATAGGATCTATGAAAATTATCGTGAATATTTAGAATGTGAGTGCGGTCTCTGTTTGGAACCTCCGTACGAACCAGGAGACCTTGATGAATGTCATTGGATTAGAAAGCAGTTTGATAAGGGAAGGTGAGAATATATGAGTAAGAAGAAACACATAATAATGCTTGTTAGTCTAATGTTAATTTCTACATTTGCTGTTGGTTGTTTAGAAGATGATCATCAACATGAAGATATGGATCCGCATATTTGGATGTCACCTAAGAACGTCGAAATTATTATAGATAATTTTGTAGATGGTTTAGAGGATTCAGAAATAGAGTATGGGGGAATCAATAGTGTAGCTGTGACAATACCACCTCAGCGAGAATGGGTGGAGAATGTTTGCAGTGAGGATGTTGAAATTACCGTCATGGTGCCAGAGGGGTCTGATCCACATATATACGAGCCTACAACATCTCAGATGAGGGACATATCTAAAGCCGATGTATACTTTAAGATTGGTTCTGGAATGGAGTTCGAAAAGAGATGGATAGATAGTTTCATGGAACAGAACCCCGATATGGTAGTCATCGATGGAAGTGATGATATTGAACTGTTGGAGTATGGTGGTGACCAAGATCACAGTGATGAACAATCGCTTACTTTGACAAGTACAAACCAATATCGTAAAAATGCTGATGAATATCTTAAAGAACTTAATGAACTTCATCAATGGATAGAAGACAAATTGGAACCGTATCACGGACGTAAATTCCTGATATATCATCCCTCCATGGTTTATTACGCTCATGAATACGGATTGGAACAGATCGCTGTTGAACGTGAAGGTCATGAACCGGATTCTAAAGGAATCGAGGCTGTGATAGAACAGGCTGAAGAAGAGGATATTCGTGTGATATTTGTTTCACCACAGTTCGATGAAAGCCGTGCTCAGACCATAGCTGATGAAATAGATGGTGATGTTATCTCTCTTGATTCACTCGCCGAAGATTATATGGAAAACCTAGAAGAGATAACCGAGAAACTTGTTGAATCATTTGGGTCTGAGTGATAAATATGGAAAAAGCTATTGAGATGGAGGATGTAGATGTTCGATATGGTCAACAAAACGTTTTGAAAGATGTTAGTTTCGAGCTAGAAAAAGGAGACTTCCTGGGTATCATCGGACCCAATGGTGGGGGTAAAACGACTCTCCTTAAGGTCATTTTGGGATTAGTTAAGCCCGATAAAGGGCGAGTCCAAATTTTTGGTACTCCGGCCAGTAAAGCTGGTGATATAGTAGGTTATGTTCCCCAGCGAATTAACTTTGATGTCCAATTTCCGATTAGTGTATGGGAAGTAGTTCTCATGGGCAGGGTTGGAAGTCTCGGTTTGAAACCTTTCTTTTCCAAGAAAGATAAAAAGATCGCAAGTCAAAGTCTTGAGCTTGTAAATATGTTGGAGTATAAAGACAGGCAATTTTCGAAGTTGTCCGGAGGACAGCAGCAGCGTGTACTGATAGCTAGAGCACTTACAGACCGACCGAAGATATTACTACTTGATGAACCTACCGCTAGCGTGGACGAACAGATCAGGACCAATATCTATGAACTTCTTCAGAGATTGAACAAGGAGAGAGAAATAACAGTCGTATTGGTATCCCACGATATCGGTGTGATTTCATCCCATGTGAATAAGGTCGCCTGTCTTAACAAATACTTGATATACCATGGTGGTGACGAGCTAACGCCTGAAATGATTGAAGAATCCTATGGATGCCCCGTCGATCTTATAGCCCACGGTCATCCACATAGGGTTTTCGAACATAAAATGCCATCGGAGGATGAATAAGATGTTCGATATACTTCAGTACACTTTCATGAGGAACGCCATATACGCTGGGATCTTAGCATCACTCATATTCGGTATAATCGGGACTTTGGTGGTAGTTAAAAGGATAGTTTTCATCAGTGGGGGGATAGCTCACGCCTCTTTTGGAGGAGTTGGTATGGCATTTTATCTGGGAATCGATCCCCTGATCGGTGCATCTATTTTTACCGTGATATCGGCATTGGGTGTAGGAATATTAGGTGAGCGAAAGATAGAAAGAGAAGATACCGCCATCGGGGTGATCTGGGCCGTAGGTATGGCACTTGGAGCCTTTTTCTACTCTATAACACCGGGTTATCTACCCAGCCCTACGAGCTTCCTTTTCGGAAATATAGTGATGATCCGACGTCTTGATATTTTACTATTGGTAACTTTAGCTATGGTGACCCTTTTATCCGTGGTCTTACTCTATCACAAACTCCATGCAGTGAGTTTTGATGAGGAGTTCTCAAAAGTAGTAGGTGTTAACACATTTTATATCAACATATTCCTTCTGCTTTTAGTGGCCTTTTCCATAGTATTTCTTATAAAATTCGTAGGTATCATACTAGTTATAGCACTGCTGACTATACCCGCTTCTATATCGAATCACTTCACCCACGATATGAGAAAGATTATGGTCTCTTCATCGTTGATTTCTCTAGTATTCATAATGTCCGGTCTTTGGATGTCTCATACTCTTGATACCGCAGCCGGCCCTACTATCGTTTTATTAGCTGGGATAGTTTTCATTATAGTAACGGCGTTTTCAAAAATATTGAAGAGATGAATAATCATTTTTGTTTATCTTTTTTTTTCATTTTATTTAAAGATAAGATCATAGTTATGGCGACTACCAACGAAGATACAGTGATGACCATCATGTTTCTAAAAAAATTATCTTCATGGGAGATCACATCATTATCAGACCCCGGATCCGTAGTTTCATCTGTTTCGGAACTTTCTTCTTCGTTGTAATCTGCGGTGACTTCATCTATGACTGTAACCAATTGGTCCGCATCTAAGAATCCGACTTCCCTCTGGATTTCTTTTCCTGTTGAGTCGGTGAATATTGAAGCAGGCACACCGGATATCTCATATTGGGAAGATAGTGCTCTTTCTTCATTGGCATCCACTTTAACGAAAACTATATCGTCGCTTTTTTCGTGGACTTTACGTTCCGTGAAAGTTTCATCTTCCATCATTCTGCAGTACCCGCAGCTGTCGGTATAGAAGTAGACCATAACAGGTTGTCCTCTATGTTCAGATTCTGAAAGTCCTTCTTGGTACGAGTGCCAATCTATGTCGTTTGCGAAAACTGGTGAAGTTGAAAATATTGAAACTAGAATTAGGGATAAGACCATGATTATAGAATAGAGTACTTGCTTATGCATATTTTTTACATAACTATTCTAGTTAATAACTCTTTTGATAAATTTCTACATCTCATCTTAGAAGGCGAATGATTTATTTATACCTCCAAGTTTTATTTGACCATGTTCGAGGAAGAGTACAAGCTGGATTTCTTTGAAGAAAAAGGATACTTTCGTAAAAAGTGTACAGAGTGCGGTGCTCACTTCTGGACTTTGGATGAAGACGAAGAAACCTGCCAGGACGCACCATGCGTGGAATTTGATTTCATCGGAGATCCGGTGACCGATAGGGAATTCGATCTAAGTGAGATGCGGGAATATTTCATGGATTTCTTTTCTGAGAGAGGACACACTCCCTTAGAAAGGTACCCTGTAGTAGCTAGATGGAGAGATGACGTTTTCCTCGTGCATGCAAGTATCTATGATTTTCAGCCCCATGCAACTTCAGGGAAAGTAAAACCTCCAGCCAACCCATTGGTGGTCTCACAGCCTTGTATTAGATTACCGGATTTGGATGAAGTGGGTAGGACGGGTAAACATCTGACTTCCTTCGAGATGATGGGTCATCATTCATTCAATTCTCCTACCAATTTTGTTTACTGGAAGGAGGAGACCGTCAAGTACTGTCACGAGATGCTGCTTGACATAGGTGTACCAGAGAAGGAAATAGTTTACAAGGAACATCCCTGGATCGGAGGAGGTAACGCTGGTCCATCACTGGAAGTCAACGTGAAAGGTTTGGAGGTAGCAACTTTAGTTTTTATGAACATGGAGAGGAACCCCGACGGCGATATAGAACTGGAAGGTGATATGTACAGTCCTTTGGATCTTAACGTCGTTGATACCGGTTACGGTGTCGAAAGATGGGCTTGGATATCAGACGGTGCTCCCACGATCTATGATTCGCTCTTCCCAGAGATCATCGAGTATATCTGTACTGAGGGGGATATCGATCACCCCATCGATGAAAGATGGTACCGAAAGATGTTGGAAGAGTATACCAAACTGGCTGGAAGACTAGAGAAAGATTTCCATGATGAAGAACTTCTTAAACAGCTCCAAGAAAGATTATCCGTTATGGATATAGACCTAGATAAGGATAAAATTTCCGAAAAACTAGAAACACTGAGATATGTGTATACCATAGCAGATCATTCAAAAACTATAGCCCTGATGCTGTCGGATGGGTTGATCCCTTCGAATGTGGAAGAGGGTTATCTGGTCAGGATGATGATCAGAAGGGTTTTAAGGCAGATCGACCAGCTCGGAGTTAACATCAAACTCAAAGAACTTGTGGATAAGCAGCTCGAACTGTTCGATGATGTAATGGACCAAAGCAATAAGGAAATGGTCTTCGATATCCTTGAGATAGAAGTGGAGAAGTACAAGGAAACTTTAGAACGCGGTAAAGGATTGGTGGAGAGAGAACTAGATGAACTGGAAGATGATGAACTTTCTCTTGAAAGCTTGATAGAATTCTACGATACCCACGGAATTCATCCTACTATAGTCAAAGAACTAGCAGAAGATCATAATATAGATGTCTACATACCCGAGAATTTCAACTCGTTGCTT
>JBNJDY010000049.1:0-11626 GCA_051745305.1 Thermoplasmatota archaeon | reverse complement strand
GATAGCAACTAGGGGCGAGGGTCTCGTTCGTTATCTGACTTAACAGAACGCCTTACGGTACGAACTGATGACGGCCATGCACCACCTCTCGGACATTCAGGTAAAGTCGTCAACTTGACCCACATATGTCCGTCGCCTCCGGTGAGTTTTCCGGCGTTGAATCCAATTGAACCGCACGCTCCTCCGGTTGCGGTGCTCCCCCGCCAATTCCTTTAAGTTTCAGTCTTGCGACCGTACTCCCCAAGCGGCGGGCTTAACAATTTATCTACGGCACCGGATGCCCGCGTAAGACTTCCGACACCAAGCCCGCATCGTTTACACCCTGGACTACCCGGGTATCTAATCCGGTTCGCGCCCCAGGGCTTCGTCCCTCACCGTCGGGTCCGTTCTAGTCAGACGCTTTCGCCACTGGTGGTCCTCCTAGGATTACAGAATTTTACTTCTACCCCAGGAGTACCTCTGACCTCTCCCGGCCCCAAGTCTGACAGTCTCCCTGGAATTCGAACGGTTAAGCCGTTCGATTTACCCAGAGATTTACCAGACCGGCTACGGACGCTTTAAGCTCAATAATAATGACCACTACTTGGGCCGCGGGTGTTACCGCGGCGGCTGGCACCCGTCTTACCCGGCCCTTATTCTACCTACTTTTTACATAGGTGAAAAGCCAACACTTTGTGTTGGCACTTGGAATCCCCTCATCGTGGTTTCCCACAGTGTGAAGGTTTCGCAACTGCTGCACCCCGTAGGGTCTGGGATCGTGTCTCAGATCCCATCTCCGGGCTCCCTCTCTCAAGGCCCGTACCCGTCATTGGCTAGTGGGTCCATTACACCCACTACTACCTGATAGGCCGCAGACTCATCCTTGGACGCTAAACGCTTTCAGCCTAGGAGCATTCCAGCTTCCAAGACCTATTAAGTATTGTCCTCAGTTTCCCGAGGTTATCCCTAATCCAAGGGTAGATTATCCACGTGTTACTGAGCCGTGCGCTGGGCGGACGAACCACCCTCAACTCGCATGTCTTAATCGGATTCCAATAGCAGTGACCGCCGGCAGGATCAACCGGAATTTGGGAGTAAAGATTAGACCTTACACATTACCCTATAATTTTTGAATCCAAATTTAGGTTATTTTTCCTGAATCGGCAGGTGAACAAAAAACACCATGTTGAACGTCTGTCGGATTCAAGAGATCGCGGAATTTAATCCGGGGTTCTTGAATCCCCATCAAATTGCACTCCCATCACACAAAGCAAGTGTTATATATGCTTTTGGATTGCTACATCTTACTTTTGAGTGATATGAGCTAAATTACTTTTACGGATTCTTATCATTGTTCTTTCAACTATTTAAGGGTTTCCGACAACCTACTGAAAACTCCTCAAAACCACATTTGAATTTAACAAAAATTTATCCGGCCCACCCCAAAAAGTTTTTATCAAACCCACCTTTAAGAATCACGATGAAACGAGGAAGATCCACAGGTAAAGCATTGCTGTATCTTTTCATATCAGTTATATTGCCGGTAGCTCTTATTTTAGTAAATCACCTTTATAGACCAGACAATATATTCTTGTCTATATTACTGGTGACTTGGATGGGCTTCGCTCTACTTGTGATACAACCTTACTCCGTAGAAGGTTTCGAAACAGTTGAACCTTAGATTATTTTTTCAGCACTCAAGATCTTCATCACAGCCGGTTTTATACCAGCTCAGCTAGGGTTTTTCATCACAGTAAACTGTAATCAAATCCAAGTAAATAAAACTTCACTTCGAAAAAGGTTTATATCACCCTTATTTCAGCACACCAGTCATGAACTTATCTGATGATGAACAGAGAGAAGATTTAGGGGTCGTATCATTTGCTCTTTTAGGTGTCCTCATCATACTTCTATCTATTTTTGCAGCAGCATATATATCTCGTGTCGATAGAATAAATTACGAGAATGAACTCAGAAACGATAAGATTTCAGAACTCGAAAATTCCATCGATAATTCGATAGATACTATTGAAAATAAGATCAAATATATTGGAGTCCAGAGTGCTTTTAAAGCTGGAGTGAATGATGGTGCAAACGTATCTCAAATTTTCACAACTAGACTAGATGAATATATGGATGAAAGGAGGTCTTCTGGCGAATGGAAACATGCGGGAACGACGGTAAAAATAACCGATCACAACCTGACCATCGGCCCCCAAACCGCGTCTGTTAAAGAATTTACACCTGAGGAAGATGGGGATGTAATAAATAACGACGGTCCAGGAACTTTAAACAATAGAAATACTACATTTTGTTATGAGGTTACCGGAACTTTAAATTTGACTGCATCTAACGGAGGGCTGGATCTTAACAAGCGTAAAGATATCGATACCACTATCGACGTACCTTTCCCGTTCATGAAGAACAAAATGGATACATTTGGTACGAATTTAAGAGGCGATAAAAGCCATATTTCAAGAATAACTGAGTACACACTAACAACATTGGCTCAGTATAGAACATTAAACGGTTATGGTATGGAATCACTCGAAGGTAACGAAGGTTCACATAAGGCTACTGAAAAGATAATCACCGAAAAGGATGTAGAGATAGCGGTAAATCTTGCATTGTTGTTCGAAATTGCCTATCATTATCGTTCTTACGATCCAGAACATGTCGATTCAATACTTAACAACGTGACACATCTCAAGAGGGATAGACTAAACAATTTACTAACTACGTATCTATCCAAAGAACGTATCGACCCAGGAGACATAATAACACTTTATCACAGCTACTCTTACGATGACAAAGTGATCGAAGAAAATGAGTCCGTCGAAATGGACCTCAAAATGATAGTTGCTCAAACCATGAACGCGCTGGTCGACCAGTTTGTTTTGAAACATCTTGAAAATTTTAAAGTCACACCTGGTTTAGATCTTTTATTTAAAGGAGTTCAGAAAGCTGAAGAAATCTATGAATCTGTTACGGATTTCATATATGGAGATGATGAAGATGAGATAAATCCACAGCAAGTACAAGTGGTGAAAGAGTGGGTGAGAAGTATATTTATCTCGTCTGGACTGATGGATACGAACCTTATGAAAAATTATTATGGTAGATTTGATACATTTGATGGAGAGAAAATAGTAGGTTATCCCAATTTACCAGAAGATTACAAGTTCGAAGATAAGTTTTTCTATCTTAGCAGGTTAGAAGGAAAGGAACATGAATGGTACAATTACAGCTGTGGACACGGAGAACTATATAGAAAACGAGGCCATACATGTGATGAAATAATCAAAGAAGGGGAAGATGAGGAAGGTAACCCGGTTAAAGTCAGGTGTGGTGCTGAAGAAATCAAAGAGGCCCATGACTTCAGACGGGGCCAGGTCTACATCGAAGTGAAAGACGGACCGGTTTCTTTTAGGCCAGTAGATATACTAGAAGGAAATGATGAAATTTGGCAAAAATTCTATAACGAACATTTTAAAAGTTCAGTAGATGAGGATCCATCCGGTATCAGAAGTGCCGTTAAAGAGATAATACACGAGTTCATCGATGAGTTAATCGAGAATGATAAAATTGAAGAAATCATTCAGAAGTATAATAATATAGAAGTTGATCCTGCAGACGAAGTATCTTTCTTGGAAGATATACAGGTAAACGTGGATGCTGCTATAAGAGATGTTGTTGATCATTTCCGCAAAAATCCCGACGAGATCGCGAATATCTTGAAATCTAAACTTCATGAGGAAGGTGATCCAAAAGTAGAAGATCTAATCTATTTCTTGAATGAAAATTATGATTCTCTTGTAAGTGATGATCGAGTTCATTGTAGAGGTGCTAATAGAACCGCACATATGTTGACGGATCCAGATAGTCCCTATTACGAAATCACCAAGAAAGAAACTTCTTTTTATATAGATGACGTGAATGGCAAATGTGATTTTAGCTGGATGGAGAACAGATCAATAAAAAGGCATGAAACTTCCGAAATCATTCAAAACGGAGGAGTATTTGGGACGGTGTTGGTGAACCGCTTAGCAGGTGATATCAAAGAGCAAATTGAAAATTTATATGAGGAGGTTAAGAAACGGGAAATCCATATATCCGAATCTGATAAGAATGTATCTGAAAAAGATGGGTTGATCATCCAGGCATTGAATGACTATCAGTATAACACTAGTTATGAAAACCAAAAAGATACTTATTCCACCAGGAGTGGCAGTTCATATGCTTGGATAGATGAAATCACACCAGATCCAGCTACTCAAGGACAACATACCGTTTTCTTCCAGGGCAACACTTCTTCTGATTATAGGGAAGTGGAATGGAAATCCAATATAGACGGGCACCTATCTAACGAGATCCGATTCAACCGTTCAGCAAGATTCATGAGTTCTGGGGAACATGAGATCACTTTACAGGTTATGGATAAAGATGGTATGATACATGAAGATCAAAAGACATTATTCATCAACGTACCTCCTATAGCAGGTATCGAAGAGATTTCGCCGGACCCTGCGACTGAATCCCAGGATGTCACATTCATAGATTCTAGTCGGGATCCAGACGGTTATATCACTGAGACATCTTGGGATTTTGGAGATGGTAACAGCAGCCAAGGTGAAGAAGTGACCTATAATTATTCAGAACCGGGAATATACACTGTCAATTTGACAATATGGGATGACAAAGGAGGTTTTGATACCGAAACTAGAGATGTTTTAGTCGATGACGCACCAAGAGTGACCGATATCAATCCCGATACATCAGATATATGGGATACATATACAGAGATAGAAGTAAAATTTTCAGAACCGGTAGAACCCTCATCTTTTCAATATTCTATCAACCCTCATGTTGAATTTGAAGAACTTTGGAGTGAAAAAAACAGAACACTGGTTTTAGACCCTGTTCAACCGTATCCTCGAGAAACAAGGATGCACCTGACAATCGAAGATGTTCATGATGTTGATAATGGAACTTCATCCAGTTTATTTGAACCGATCAACATCGCATGGCGGACTGAGATGCATGGTAGAATAGCAGATATTCATCCTCATGATCTGGATGATTTCGAGATACAGCATTCTATTGTTTTTGTGTTGGATGAATCCGCATCTATCAGGAATTTTGATAACTTGATAACACAGGACTGGAATTGGACTTACAGTTGGGATCACAATAATACTCATCTGATTTTGGATCATGACGAATTCCCCCCTGGTACACAGATAGATTTAGATTTTAACCTTGTGGAAATACGTTCACTTTACGATGACTCATCTTTTATAAGAAATGGACAGAGATCATTCTCCTTAACACTAAATACCAAGTCTTTAGATCACCCTACACTTATATCGACCAACCCAGAAAACGGAAACGATGGTGTTAGACTTGATGAGAATATCAGGCTCAATTTTGATAAGCCTATAAATGTTTCTTCATTGGAATTGACGTTTAGTCCTGATGTTGATAATTTGACTTACACGTGGAGTTCTAATAACAAATCGGTTTTGATAACCCATGATGGTTTTTCAACCTACCAAAACTACAGTGTTTTTATCGAAGCTGAATGTGAAGAGGGATTACCACTGATCTCTTCGGAGGAGTATGAAACTTCTAACCCTTTTTCATTTAGGACAGATTATAGGTCAAATCCTACTGTAGAGCAGATATCACCTAAAGATGGGACCGAACACTATCTTTCGAATTCACCTATTGTGATACAATTTGACAAGAAAATTAGACCTGAAAGTTTGGAATTTAGCTGTGAGCCAAATCCAGGTTATTGGGAGGACGAATGGACTAATGGAGGTACTATCTTGATCTTGGATCATGGTGGTTTCGATCCTGGAAGAGAGATCACTTTCGTACTTGAAAACGTTCGAGATATGAGAGGTAATGGACTTACTCAGGAGGTAAGTATCAACTTCAAGATCAGTGATAATGGAGAATACATAGAGGGCAATATGTTTCAGCGTAAACTATGGTCTTTCATAGGAGGAGGGCCTTATGGTGAAAGTTTATTCGATCTGACGGAAGAATTCTTGACTGAAACCACTTCAAATATGATACTCAGCTCTGAAATGAGTAATCTAGAATATAGAGTTCCATTGATGACTGAAGATAATTTTGAATACTCACCACTCGAAACAAATTCTTCCAAAGAATTGGAGATGCTGGTAGATTTTCGACCAGGATATCTTCAGATAGAAGACATTTTAGAGATATCGGATCCCAGTGGCCACCATTTTACTGAAGTCACTACTATATCTTCCCGTCCTTTTAAAACGGAATGGGAAATCATCATCCCAGATACTAAAGTTTTTTTGGATGTAAAACAGGAAGCACCATACATGCTGGGTGACGAAGAACCAGCTTTCTTGTCTTTGAATGAAACCTACCTTCTAGGTTTTGGTCTATCTATCAGTGTTGCATCAGGTTGGGCTTTAGAAGGTGTTGAATACACTAGGGATGACATCGATTTGTCTTCCGTACTGGATTTTCTAAACAGGATATGGGACCTGTTAAAAGAACCACTATCTTATCTGCTCGATGGACTCTACAAGGTCCTAGAACTTTTCGACAATATTGTGAACCGTTTGAAAGAGCATGCAGCTTCATTAGTCGAATACTTAGGAAAGATGGTCGAGAACTTGGTAAGCACGACTTTGAGAAGCTTAGCGGAAACCATTTTAGATAATAGGGATAGATTGCAGGATTTCGCAGCTACGTTATCTCTATTGGGTATCAATATGGGTATAGATGTTTACGAGGATGGTAAAGACAAAAGATTACCCAATACGGATACATATCGTGACGTATATCTCAAACTCGACGTAAATGGATCGGCTTTAGGCACTACTATAGATCTAGAACTTTATGTTTTGGATAATAACGTTATTGCCAACGGTTCTTTATCTTCTGATTCCATGAACATACTATGGCAGATAGATCCTTTTGCAAGAGCTAGCGCTCCGATTTCGGTATATGATAGTTGGTTCCAATCCCAAGGACAGTTCGGCAAAGAAGGCGATGGTGCTATATTACATCTTGAAATCCCTGAGATTGAAAAAGACGAAGAGCCTGAAAAAGAAACAGAAGAATACAGTACTGGAGACGTATTCCCTGCTTTGAAAGCTGTATCAATACCCATAGGACCTGTAGTAGTGTCAAATTTTGACTTCGGTCTGAAGATCTCATATATAGATGTACGTAACATATCATCAGATGTGATTCGCGGTTCGATAAACAATGCTTTCTGGAACACGGTCGAGTATATGCGGGATTCCAACTTCAATTTGGATTATATCGTAGAGTTCGTTAGAACATTTGCGGATCTGTTATTAGAAGAATTGATACGATTTTTACAATCTATACTTGATTCAATAGAGTTGTTTTTCTCATGTACTGTAAATCAAATAGATGTCATTATTTCATTCGGTTTAGCTTCAGCTGAAGGTGTTCTAGATTTTATAAAATGGATAGGTCAGCAGGTTAGACACCTGCTTCAAAGCATAGTTGAAAGAAGACCAAATTGTAATGTGGATAGTTTACCATCATCTATATTAGAAGAAACAGTTCTTTCAGTTGAAGTTGGGTTAGAGGATGCATCAACAGTTGGATTTTCTGTCAACGTACCAGCAATCGCATCGATCATCGGTAAAGATCTCGGTGAGTGGCGTATCGAATTTGAAGTAGAATCGGGTAATGAAATAACTCTTGTTAAGGGGCAGTTAGTCCAATGGTAACTTCAAGGTTTGTATAGATAGTTCAAAACGGTAATATTTCCATCTATATCCATCAATTTTGTTTGTACAGTGATATTTTGCTGACGATCCACGTAAATTTCACGATGTTCTATAGACCTTTTCTCTAGACTTTCCCTTGTGGTAGAATTCGTTTCTGGTTTCCAAAGATACAGATTATCTGTGTTCACTGGAGCCAGAGTATCTGTGTTGACATAGTAATAATCGTTTTTGAAAGTCATGTTCTTTTCCACAGTGATATTTCTCCGATCCTCAGGTTCTTCTATAGTCCAGTCGGTAACTTGTTCTATGATATTTTTTATCCTTCGAGTTTCGTTTTTAATCTCATCATCGATTTCTCTGTAGATAAAAACATGATGTATATCGTTGAACTCTTTTGTTTCTATGATGAAATCTTCATGGCTAGAGATCGACATATGATGGTTTTCGATGTTGATCCTGTCTAAGATACCAATCGAAGTTCCACTATCAAGTAAGTTCGGGTTGAAAATGTAAACTTCTTTTGTAAAGCGATTCCAGACACTTTTCCGATCTTGGTTCAAAAATAAACCAGATGACGTAAAATTGAGTTTATACGGTTTGTCATTTATAGTTGGTTTCAGTTTTAAATCCGATGAGGTACTTTCATTAAAAGAGATTTCGGCTTTGACTTCACCGTCGGTGTTACAGAATTTGTTAACGATATCTCGAATACCTCTAGCTCGGATCTCCAATTCTAACTCATCTGAACTCTCCCGCTGCCATACGAATATCCCCATAATACTGCTAGTCATTACTATCGCTGCCACGATCCAAACCATCTTAGAGCTGAGATAATCAAGCATTGCGAGAAGGGATGAATCGTTTGTTATAAATCTTGCCATCAATAATATTAAAGAGCAGTTTGTTATCGATATCTGATGAAGATCGAAGATGGTACATTGATAGGGATGGTTCATCTTGACCCTCTTCCAGGATCACCCGGGTATGAAGATTCACAAGATATAGTTGGATCAGCTCTTCAGGATGCCCGTGCTCTCGAAAGAGGAGGTGTAGATGCGGTACTGGTTGAAAACTATGGTGATAAACCATACCCACTTAAAGTCTCTGAAGAAACTTATGATGCTTTTTTAAAGATCTGTTCTCAAATCAAAGATGAGACCGAACTCCCCATGGGTGTGAACGTTTTACGCAACGATTGGAAGTCCGCTCTTAAAATCGCTGGAGATTTAGAATTAGATTTTGTTAGAGTCAATGTGTACGTAGGTATCACCATGACTGAACAGGGAGTGATTGAAGGAGAATCTGATAAGATCCAACGGTTCAAAAAAGAAAACGGAATAAACGCATCTATTTTCTCAGATATACATGTGAAGCATGGTAAAACCTTTTACCCTGAAAGTATTGAAACCGCTGCAAGAGATGCCGTAGAAAGGGGGTGTGCAGACGCCGTGATCGTTTCGGGTCCAAGAACAAATGAACCTGTAGATATTGGAGATTTGAAGAAGATAAAGAACACAGTAGAAGTACCTGTTTTAGTTGGTTCTGGAGTCCGTTTAAGCAATGTAAATGAAATTTTAAAATATTCCAACGGAGCTATCATCGGCAGTGCTTTCAAACACGGCGGAATCACTGAGAATAAAGTGAACCGAACCAGGGTTGAGAACTTTGTGCGGCTTTTAAAGTCTTGATCTGATCACATGATGGCTTACGAATAAAACCAGCCCCGAAACCAGGACTATCGGTATCGCTGGCAGAAATCCAAAGTCCTGTATCAGCTTGAATTGGTATAATAGCAGCATGAACAGACCTGTAGATATGGATAAAATACAAGCTTTAGCGTCGGCCTTCCAGTATAAGACTCCCAGCGTAGATGGGTACAGTATGGCTAAGCCGGTGAAAGCCCACGTAACTATGGTGAATATGGTCGCGGGGGGTTTATACGCTATAGCAAGCCCTACTACCGCCAAAACAATCACCATAATATGACCCAGCGAGTAGTCAAAATCATCACTATCGAAGGGAACGTAAGGGTGAAAAATATCTCTAGTGAACATAGAACTCATAGTAAGGAGTTGACTATCGGCAGTGGACATGAACGCTGCGAAACCTCCACTCATTATCAATGCCGAGAGCCAGAGCGGTGCATACCTTTCCAGCATCATCGGTAGGATACTGTCTGCTTCCTGAGCGCTCAATTCGGGTATAGCTCCTCTCCCCATCACTCCTATCATGATAGGTAATAAGAATAGGAAACCAGTAACCAGGGGATATATCATGGACGCTCTCTGCAGACTCTTCTCGCTATCCGAGATGAAGAATCTCTGGAAGAGCTGTGGGAACATCGGATTGCAAAAAGACCATAATATCGAGAAACTGAACCAGATCTTGATCGAGATAGTTCCGGATCTTATAAACAATCCGGGATCTACAGACCTAGCTTGTTCATGGGCCGCCTGTAAACCTCCAAGATTGTATGCTAAAACTATCACGGCTGTGAGGAGAAGGAAGATCATCATAAGACCCTGTAGAACGTCGGTCCATGCGATGGTTCTCATGCCACCTAGGAAAACGTAAACGATTATGAATACGGTTAGGAATACCGCACCATAGAAATATGGTATCGCTCCGTTGGTAAGGGCGCTCAGTACAAATCCAGCACTCATTGGTTGAACGGCTAGATAAGGGAGAGTGAAGATCACCATAACAGCAACGTACAACATCCTTAAACTGTGACTATTTGTTTCTCCCCCTATCAACTCTGGTGGAGTGATGTATCCCTTTTCTTTACCTAAAATCCACACCTTCCTCCCGATTATGTAGAATGAAAGCGCTGTGAACGAAGTTCCAAAACCCATTATCCCGTAAAACGCATATCCTGACGTGTAGGCTTCTCCAGCGAATCCAAGGAATGTGAATGCTGAAAAATTAGTTGCGGCTAGAGTAAAAAAAAGGACGAAAGGACCGATCTTCCTGCTAGCTAAGAAGTAATCCTGTACATTTTTCTTAGAAATTTTATAACCGTAAACTCCGAGGAGTAGAGTGAAGGTAAGGTAAGATGTTATTATACTCAGAACTAAAAGTGTCGTGTTCAAATCAGTCCCTCCAGTAGAATTTAACAAACAGATATATCAGAATTGATAGCAGTACCTGTAATATCAACAGTCTTAGAACCCAGATCGGTAAAAAACCGAAAACCAGCAAGTCAAGTTCCCAATTCCAGAAGTCGATAGAAAGTATGAATATAGCTCCGAATAAGATCATCCAAACCAATCTGTTTTCCTTTAGCCAGCAGATAATTCTCTCTTCCATGAAACCACCTTATGCTGTTTCCTGGATTGGGTGGCTGGAAACAGGAAAACATTGCCGGATTTATATGAGAAACCATCTAATATATAATTTTAACGAGTTGATGTAGTGTTTTTTTTAAATCGTGTAGAGATAATGCAATCTTTGTAGATACAGGCTGACTATATTCCGAGACTATAGGTCCATAAAGAAATAAATTTTGATCACTAGATTAGTTCGTATTAACTAGATTGCAAAGGTAAAAAAGTGCTCTCCTGGTTCAGCGTTTCTTCCAGTAGACCGCCATCGTTATTATCGTTGCTAGAGCAAGGAGTAGCATCGTGAATCCAGGGATACCATCATCGTCGTCTTCCTTTTCATGATAAATACCTTGAGCTCTTAGCTGATCTTCCCTATCTAAGTCCTGCAGGATCGGATAGCCGTCTTCAGCAGAATCTTCGTCATCCTCTACGACCGTTTCCCAGGAATCTTCGAAATCGAATCCTTCCATGTTGTTTGGTGCGCTTTCTCCCGCCATCTCATCGGTTGTTAGTCCTGTACCTCCATTGCTGTCATCTAGGCCAGAAGCTTCAACATCCCAG
>JBNJDY010000048.1:0-11670 GCA_051745305.1 Thermoplasmatota archaeon | reverse complement strand
TACTCTAGATCCACCCTATGGTACTTTTGAGTACCTGACCTACTCTACATGGGGAGTTTCATGGTATTATGGATATAAGTGGTCTTTTACTCCGGAAGAGACTTCGAAGATAGCGATATTAGGTGTAGGAGGATTTGGAATCTCAGCCATTGTAAAACTTGGTTTTTTGAAGGCTATTGGTCCAGCAGGATGGATACTAGGTTATATCGGTGCTGTAGCTACTACGTGTTCCGAGATTTTTGAATGGGTTCAGTAGTGTATTTCACACATCCTCCACAACCTATACCATCAGTCCCTATTCGAGCAGATTACACATGTGATTGAAATGGAAGAAACAATTGATATATGGTGGGAAAAAGCAAATTTGGCTACGATGATGTTTTTTGCCCTTACTCTGATACCTATAAACATAGCACGTAGGGTTTATGGTGAACCACCTAATCTTATAGTTTTAGCAGTTGATCTTCTTCATATATTGTTTGGTTTTTTCATTATCACTTCTTTTTGGTTTAAAACAGTAAATCTATTTGAATCTCATCCACGACTTAAAATACTTTTTAATAGAACACTTAATATCCTACCGTGGATATTACTTTCGTTTTCACTGATTCACCAATTCATTCGATTGTACTATCATATATTACCCAATATCGGTGTAACAAGAACAGTTCTTTTGTTGGAAGGATCCTATGTATTGGGGGTTTTCCTTTTCGGCTTAGCTTTTTATCGGATAGATCTATTTGCTAAAATAAATTTGGTACGTATGTTATCTAAGAGACGAGAGGATAGATAGAAGTTTGTAGGTATATAGGTTCAATCGATCATGAAAATTGTTTTTTACCACTTCGGTATTCTTTGATTAGATACCATGAAAGAAGAACTCCTTGAAGACGTTGAAGTCGGCGACATTATAAAGGTTAAAAATGGCGTTAAAATCTATAAAGGAACATTGATGCCACATCATCGTTTCAGCAAAGATGAGATTATTACTCTAAAGAGAGAAGATGGTTACAATATCGGTGTTGAAATTGAAGAAAATACTGACGTCGAATTGATAAGAAGAAAGAGAAAATCTACTGAAGAGGAATTAGAAAAATTCAAACTCGATGAAAACAAACCATCTGTGTCTATTCTGGGTACGGGTGGTACTATCGCCAGTTATGTCGATTACAACACCGGAGCGGTCCATCCAGCCCAGTCTGCTGAAGAGATGCTGTATTCTAATCCAGAGATAGGTGAGAGATGTTATCCAAAAGTCGAGATCTTGTTCAGTAAGTTGAGCGAGGACATTGAACCCGATGATTGGGAATTGATAGCTGACAAAGTGTTGGAAGAGTTCGATTCTGGTGCTGAAGGTGTTGTGATAGCCCATGGAACGGATACTATGAGTTACACATCAGCGGCTCTATCTTTTTTATTGAAAGACATACCGAGACCCGTGGTTCTCGTAGGTTCTCAGCGGTCCAGCGATAGACCCTCCAGCGATGCACATCTGAATCTGTTGGCAGCTATCGAAGTGGCTAAATCTGACCTAAGCGGTGTTTACGTTGTTATGCACGAAGGACTGTCTGAAGATATATGTGCTATACATAAAGGTACGAAGGTCAGGAAGATGCATACCAGCAGAAGAGATGCATTCCAATCGATAAATACTGATCCAGTAGGTTACATAGATCCACATAATGGTGATATGGAAATCCTAGAAGATATTAAAAATGTAGATGGAGAATATGGGAAATACGGTTCTATCGACCCAGATGTATCTTTGATCTATTCAAGCCCATCTTTGACAGAAAAAGAGTTAATCCAAGCTGGTGAGAGAAATGGAATCGTTATAGCTGGTACCGGGCTTGGACATATCAAAACCAAGCTAATACCAGTGATCAAAGAAATAATTGACAATGGGACAATAGTCGCCATGACAAGTCAGTGTTTATACGGTACTGTTAACGATAATGTTTACTCCAGTGGTAGGAAACTGATAGAAGCAGGAGTGATACCGTGTGGAGATATGCTTCTAGAAACAGCCTTAGTCAAGCTGATGTGGGCGTTGACTTTAGATGAAGATGTGGAAGAAATTATGAAACGTGATATAGCTGGAGAGATCACAGAAAGGAGGGTTAGGTGATACTTATGGGACAAAGAGATTATGAAGAGCTGGGTTTAAAAGTTGGACTTGAGATCCACCAGCAGTTAGACACGAAGAAATTGTTCTGCGATTGTCCGTCAGAATTAGTGGACGATTTTGACATAGAGATCACCCGAGAATTGAGACCTACAGCAAGTGAGATGGGTGAGATCGACGCTGCAGCACTCCTGGAAGCACAGAAAGGGCTGCGTTTCAGATACCAGGCTCCAGAAAGTTCATCCTGTTTAGTTGAGATGGATGAAGAACCACCTGAAGGTCCAGACGAAGAAGCGTTGGATATAGCTTTGAAGATGGCACTTATGCTAAATAGTGATATTGTGGATGAAATACAGTTCATGAGAAAGATCGTCATCGACGGTTCCAATACCACTGGCTTCCAACGGACTTCTTTGATCGCTTTAAATGGAGAAGTCGAGATAGATAGTAAAAAGATCACTATCCCGAGTATATGTTTGGAAGAGGATGCTGCCCGTAACATAGGTAAAGAAGGGAAAGAGAAAGTTTACCGTTTGGATAGATTGGGTATCCCACTCATAGAGATGGCTACCGGTCCCGATATGACAACACCTCAAGAAGCAAAAGAAGTGGCTCAAATGCTCGGTGGACTTTTAAGAGCTACTAGACAGGTCAAACGTGGATTAGGGACTATCCGCGAAGATCTGAACGTCTCTATCGAAAAAGGAGCTAGAGTAGAGATGAAAGGAGTCCAAGATCTATCTATGCTTCCGGAGTACGTTGAAAACGAGATCGACCGTCAGCTTAGGCTGGTTGAAATAGCTGAAAAGTTGAAAGGCAGAAAAGCTCAAGTCGATAAAGAAGTCCACGATGTTACACACATTTTCGAAGAAACAAGCAGCGGGATAATCAAAGGTAGTTTGAACAGTGGTAAGGGAGTGTACGCTCTTAGATTGAAAGGGTTCCATGGTACATTGAGAGGCGATGATGGTAAAGCACTATTGGGACCTGAGATGGCAGATTATGCTAAGAAGACCGGAGTAAAAGGTATATTCCACAGTGATGAACTTCCGAAATTTGGTATCACACAGGAAGAAGTCGATTCTATAGCTGAAGAGTTAAAGTTGGGTAAGAAAGATGCTTTTGCTTTAGTTGCTGCTAAAGAAGATACTGCAAATGAAGCTCTAGGAAAAGTAGCTGAACGAGCAGAGATGGCATTCGAAGGTGTACCTGAGGAAACAAGAAGGGCTGAAATAGATGGAAGTTCCACCTTTTTAAGACCGTTATCAGGGGAAGCAAGGATGTACCCTGAGACGGATATACCCCCAATACAAGTAGATGAGGAGCAGTTAAAGGAATTAAAGGACGATCTGCCGGAAAAACCATCTGAAAGGATAAAAAGATTCCAGAAAGAGTACGGTATTAACAGACAGCAGAGTGAACAGCTATTCAAAAAGGGCTACGATATCCTATTCGAAGATATAGTCAAAGAGCACGGTAATCCATCTACGGTAGCTAACATGTTCTTACACACCTATCCAGAACTTGAAAGGGAAGATTATGAACTGGAAAGAATCTCTGATGACCAGCTTTTCAATATATTCGAGAAACTGGAAGAGGGGGAATTTGCTAAAGAAGGTATATCTGATATCTTGAAAGAATTGACCACAGGTAAGAACATAGAAGAAGCTATGGACTCCGCCGGTTTGGAGAAAGTGGACGATCAGGATGTTAGAGGTGCAGTTATCAAAGTTCTCGATGATCGTGAGGATTTCGTAGAAGAAAGAGGCATGTCAGCTTTAGGACCTCTGATGGGTGTGATCATGAAGGAATTGAGGGGTAAAGCTGACGGCGAGAAAGTGAGTGATATATTGAAAGAAGAACTTCAAAAGAGGATCAATTGACCATGCCTATGAAAAAGATAGTTGAGTTGAAAGAAGAAGAGGATATCGACGCTCTCGTTGAATTATTGAAAGCAGGAGATACCAAAGAAAGGGCCGAGAGTGCTAAAGCACTGGGAATTTTGGGTGATAGACTTGCATTAGGTTCTCTGTTAAGATCGTTGGATAATGAAGATGAAGAAACCGTAAGGTCCAACGTGATTTTAGCCATAGGCCATATCGACTCCGAAAGAGGTATAGAACCTTTGATAAAGTGTTTAGAAGATGATTCCTGGGTGATCAAACACGATGCAGCTATTGCCCTGGGTCACATCGGGAACGAAGAAGCAGTGAAAGCTCTAGATGAGCTTTTAGGAAAGGAAGAAGATATAGAGATCAAACAGAAAGCTGTGGAAAGTTTAGGTGAAATCGGTGGTGAAAAAGCACACGATATATTGATGGAGCATTTAGATGATATCTCAGTTGAGGAAGAAGTGATCAAGGCACTTGTAAAAATCGATGGTGATGAGATATTACCACATTTGGCACAAAAAATAAAGGACGGGGAGAAGAGTGTTAGAGAGGCTGCAGTCCAGGGACTGGCATCAATCGGGGATGAAGATTCCTGCGAACTAATGTTAGATGCCTTGAAAGACGATAGTTGGAGGATAAGAGAGGAGGCTGCAAAAGCACTCGGTGAACTGAATTATAAAGATGCTGAACCAAAACTAGCAGAAGCTTTAGATGACTCCAACCAGTACGTAGTTGAAGCGGCGCTGGAAAGTTTAGGTAAGATCGGTGATGATGAAACCGTCGAAGTGATAAAAAGGAAATTGGATTCTGAAAAGCCGGAAATCAGATCATCGGCAGTTAAAGCTCTCGGTGAGATCGGTACAGAACTCTCAACCGAAGTTTTGTTAGATAGATTGTATATGGAAGAGCATCCAAGAGTGTTATGGATAATATCGGATTCGCTCGCAAAAGCACAAGATGATTTAAAGAATTTGATGTATGATAGACTCGATGAAATAAACGAAGTTAAAAAGATAGTCCTATCGGTGAGTTTAGCCAAAATCGGAGATACCAGGGTCATACCGAATCTTTTAGAGTTTGCAGATGATAATAGATGGAAGATACGCCATAAAGTGGTAGAAGCCCTTAGGAGTATAGATATTAGTGAGGTAGGCGATAACAGAGCTAAATCAATAATACGGAAATTGAGAGATGCGCTCTACGATAATGATAAATGGGTAAAAATAGAATCTGTGAGAGGACTGGTGGAGAAAATTAAAGATGTCGGTGAAAGGTTCGACAATAGTAATGAAATCGAAGAACTTGAGAAAATGAGTGGTACCGAGGGAGATGAGGACGTCAAGATGGCACTTGAAGAGAGTTTGAAATTGCTTAAATAATTATACAAAAAAGTTATTATATCTATATACTTTGATTTCAGTGATGAGCATACCTAGCCAAGATACATTGATTATTGCTGCCGTACTTATCGTTGGGGCATTCATACCTTCATTGATTTATCTACGGTGGGTAAGGAACGCTGAATTGTACAGCAAACAAAAATGGTCTACACTATTTAAACTCTTTACATGGGGTGCTTTATTTGCCGTAATCATGGCGGTCATATTATCTCTTATCTTCCTAGGTGCGATACAGAGTTCAGGATTAGTTAGAGAATATCAATTCCTAGAAGATAGAACTATTATGTCTCTGATCATAGTTTGTGTCATAGCTCCTATCGTTGAAGAGTTCACCAAAGTCCTTGGTGTGTTTTCTGCAAAGGGTTCTATAATTAGTTTAGAAGACGGATTCGTTTTAGGTGCCGCAGCGGGTTTGGGCTTTGCTGCGACAGAAAATCTATTGTACGAAAGTACAGCATTCTTTGAACAAGGTTTTCAGGCTTTCTTAGTGGTGGTTATTTTAAGAAGCGTTGCTAGCACCCTACTTCATGGAAGCGCAAGTGCTGTAGCCGGTTATGGGATTTCAAAAGGATATCTAACAAATAAACATTCATTTCTACCATACTATATTATAGCTGTAGTTATGCACGGCAGCTTCAACTATCTTGCATCAGCAGGTATGATATATGGAGGAAACATACCGATTTTGGCACTGGTACTAGCAGTTTTCTTTTCGATCATATCTATAACGATCGTAAGAGGTAAGATCACTAAATTGGATAAAGAGACTACGGTTTATTATAGGTGATATAAATATGGCAATTTTTCCTGAAACGGGTAGAGCTGAAAAAGAAATTTTAAAGGAGATAAATGAAGCTAAAAAATCAGACTTGAATTTTTCCTCTGGTAAAATACTTGGGTCGATGTGTACAGAACCCAGCCATATAGGTAAAAAAGTTCACCAGATGTTCCTGGAATCTAATCTAGGCAATCCAGGCCTATATCAAGGTACTAAAAATATAGAGAGAAAAGTGCACGAAGCTGTTGGTTCTCTTATCGGTGGTGAATACGACGAGGTACTATCGGTAGGAGGTGCAACCGAAGGGAACATAATTGCCCTATGGAGAGCTAGGAATGTATCCGGGAAAAGAAAGGTATTGCTTCCGGAGAGTGCACATTTTTCCTTCCAGAAAGCCTGTAACCTGTTGGATATGGATCCGGTTTATATCCCACTAGATGATGAATACCGAGTCGATGTATCCGTGATAGAAGAGAAGATCGACGACGATACCGCGGCTATAGTCGGTATAGCAGGGACTACGGAGTTAGGGCAGATCGATCCTATTGACGAGATCGCTGAATTATGTGAGGATATATTTTTCCACGTGGATGCAGCTTTTGGGGGTTTTGTTATTCCCTTTTTGAAGGAGTTAGGATACCAAGGAGAATGTTATAACTTTGAATTTAAGAACATAGATACCTATGTACTGGACCCTCATAAAATGGGCATGTCGACCATACCTCTTGGACTGATGTTCTCTAAAGAAGGGTCTCCTTTATCTATCGAATCACCGTATCTGACCGGTGAAGATCAAAAGACCATCAGAGGTACTAGAGCGAGTGCATCTATACCGGCGTTTTGGGCCACTTTAAATTGTCTTGGGAAAGAGGGATATCGAGAAATAGTAAAGGGTTGTATGGAAAATACCAGGTATCTTATCGAAAAGATGGAGAGTATCGGTTTTGAACCAACAATAGATCCAGTTATGAATATTGCTTCATTCCACTATGAAAATCCTAAAAGGATAGTTGAAGAAATGGCTAAAGAAGGCTTTAATATATCTAGAACGGTAAATCCACCTGGGTTAAGGTTCGTGATCATGCCGCATGTAAATAAACAAAGTATAGATGAGATGATAAAGGTTCTTGGAGAGTATATATGAACATATTGAAATTAGACGAATTCGAAATAGATCTTCAACCAGCTGAAAAGAAGATCAAGGAATTAAAGGCTGAAAAGGTTTTACTTCAGCTTCCAGATGGTCTAAGACGAAAATCTCACAAGATAATAAGAGAACTTGAAATATACGGTGTGGACGTTACTTTATGGGGGGGGACGTGTTATGGCGCCTGTGATCTACCGTTGGATATCGGAGATGCAGACCTCCTGGTTCATATTGGGCATTCTGAGATCCCGAATCTTGACGTTGGATATCCTGTGGTATATTTGGAAGGGAGAAGTAGAAGATGGATTGAACCACCAGAAAAATTATTTAAAAGATTGGAGGGAAAGGTTGCACTTTATGCATCTATTCAACATATGGATCATCTGAATAAGATGAAAGATATTCTCGAAGATGAGGGATTTGAGACTGTAATTGGAAAAGGAGACCACCGAATAAAGTACCCTGGCCAGGTATTGGGATGCAATTACTCAACTCAAGTACCTGATGCCGATACTCACCTGTACATAGGAACTGGAAGATTTCATCCACTTGGCCTTTCAATGTCTTTGAAGAAAGAAGTCTTCGTATTCAACCCGGTCACCGGTGAATTTACGTCGACTGAAAATGAAAGGGATATATTACTGCGTAAAAGGTTCGCTGCCATCAACGTATCTGAGGATGCGGAGAAAGTGGGAATCATTTTATCTCAGAAGATAGGTCAACGAAGGGAAAGTGTTTTAGACGCACTCAAAGAAGCTAAAAGTGATATTATAGTAGCGGAATTCGATGAAGTAGAACCTGACCTAGTAGATGATTTTCAATGGGACTGTGCAGTTAACACGGCATGCCCAAGGATCGCTTTAGATGATAGCGGTAATTACTCGACTAGGATATTGACTCCCATCGAATTTTTGATATCAAAAAAAGTAAAAAAATGGGAAGAATGGGAAATGGATGAAATCCATTAGTCCTCTGAAGATTCTTCCACTGCTATTACTTCATACCTTTCTTTATAAGTAGTGATTATCATCTGGCTGTGCAGATTTTCAACACCTTCTAGCTGAGAAACTTTTTTCAAAAGGAATTGTTTCATATGATCATAATCTCTAAACCTGGCTTTGACTATGATATCTACATCTCCAGTCACCAGGAACACATCTTCAATATTATCAAAAGTTGATAATTTTTCAGCAATTGTATCAGCTTCCATAGTATCTACCTTTAACGATATTATGGAACTTACTCCTCGCCCTTCGTAATAACTTGATATAGCTTCTTCGTATTCGTCATTATCTTTTTCGTCTGTCATGATGACCATCTCTTTAAATTATTCGAATACGCAGGGGTTATATATAATTTTCAAAGAGATCGATAGAATAGAAATTAAAAAGAAATATCCGATATAAAAGAGAAGGACATAGAAGAGGTAATCTATATTGTAGTCTCTATTTCCTCTTGGATATCTTCATAAACTTGCTGAAGAAGGTTTTCAAAATCTTCATTCCGGTATTCGACATATCTACCTAGACTTGTCTGCACTTTTGCTTTGTAACCTTTGCCATCTTTTACTATCTCTATGGAACAGAGGGTTTCTTCCAATCCAGCCACCTCTTTAATCGGAGTTATTCGTAAGTTATATTTAAAACTTACCTGAAAAGAGGGTGTCAACTTTTTAATGATTTTCGTAACTATTTGAAATAAGTTTCGAGCTTCACTACTAGTCAATGAGGCTTATAAGTATTAAAAGTCATGCTGTTGACTATATATCACACTGCAGATTATTTAGAGATAATCAGATATCACTAAAGACCTGACAGGCTCTGTTGAGAGTAACCAACAAATAACGGAGATCCATAAGTTCTATTTGTATCATCTCCTAGTCTCCTTCATGATAATTTAAATGCCAATCTGTTCCAGGTACTTGATAGGCTGGATTAGCCAAGTAAAAGAACCAGTACTGTATAACTATTTTGTTGTCCGTCGCGGTAAAGACGTGAGAGTAGATATCATAATCTGCTGGTGGATGCCACCAATCTAGATGGTTACCAGAATCTTGATTATCAGCAAGATCTTGCTTCGAAGGAGGAAAGATATCGCTAGAATGATTCTCTTCTCAGATAAGAATCATCCAAAAATTCTTGTATATCCTTTGGATAATAATACTCATCCTCATGAATTTTTAAAACTGGGAATATTTCTCTGCCAACTCTTCTTTGTTCTGTTTACTCATCCCATACCAAGACCACATCCTATAACTGATGGAACCATCTATCTCTTCTGGTCCATCGTCCACATCGTCTTCTGATATTTTATGTGTGTATTAAAAAAGAAATCTTAATGATTTTAACCCATTTGAAGTTATTTTTTGAGGGGGATTAAGTGCCTTCTTTCAGAAATCTCAAATTTCTTCAATATTATAACCATCCCCTTAATCATGATATTTTAACCTGAGTATACCACTATGGACCCCAGATATCATACTTAGTATACTAACAATAAAAAATGCTAGTGAAAAATCTTCTAATTCACCCAGAATAAATATTTTAATGCTATTATTTGGCCCTAAAAATATGATAAGATTCATGACAATCAAGATCAGTAAAGGGATGCCAAAACCAATAATATCATTCAATAAGCTATTCTGCATCCTATTTTCTATGCATACTGACAACAATGTAACTGATATACCACTAAAAGGAAATAATAAAAAAACTATCATATATTCAATAAATTCCATCATTTTTATCACTACCCTATAATCGAGAAAAATATCAATAATGCAATAGCATTAATCACGTTCAGTGCAAGTCCATAATATTTTAACTTCCTACCCAGTTCACTTTTCTTTCTATATAATAAGGGTAAAATTGTTATGATTGGAAAGAAAGAGAATAAAACTATCGCTTCCGGATAAGCTTGGTATACACCGGCTCTAAATTGAAATGTCAACAAAAATGCGACAGCAAAGTACCCTGCTCCTAAGATAAACGGATAGGTTTTTTCTAATTTATTTCTTAGTTTGTTCATTGTTAAACACCTCTATACTTTTATTTCAATATCGACATCCAGTAAACTGGTTCAATCCACATATATGCCTCTGGTCTGTACCAATAATCTGAAGTAAGGCCATTCCAAGGGTGGCTATGTCGGGATGTTGGACTATGTGGGCTTTTTCCTGCTATATTTGTTAAATGTACTTGTTCACCCCATCTCCCTTTGAAATTCAACCAGTCTTGACCATCGATTAAGTGAATATGATATTCACCATCTTCTTGAATACTCAGATCTGCATTATCATTTTTTAAACATTTACCCCCTCCAGAATGGTCATCTGGTAAGTCAGAAAATCCATCATCGATCTCACCATTATCAGTACCACTTGTGTAATAACTAGCATGACTACTTTTGGCTATGTAAACTTTAGGATGAGTTCCATCAACTTTGTTTACATCATCCCATTGTCTTTTAGCACCACCATAGTGCTGTGAATAGCCAGCCTTCTGTGGGTTTCCATCTTCATCCAATATGATCTGTATCATCTCCCAGTCTCCTTGATTAAGATAGCATTAAGTCAGAGGAGCTATTCCAATTACAATTAGTATGAAAATTAGAAATGGATAGCCTGACAAAAAAATTGTTATCAATGAAAAAAATAAAGAAAAATTCTTTATATTTTTGTATCCCTTATTTCTATTATTCATAAACATCAATATGAGAGATGATGGAAAAGTAATTACCGATGTCCAAAGCCATAGATAAGCACCTATCGAATTTAATGCTAGAATAAAAGTTATTGCAACGTATAAAAATAAAATAATTGTTAGAAAAAATAAAAAGATGAATTTTTTTCTTTCATTCATAGTGAATCACACCAATAAATAGGATCAACCCACATGTAGCCTTTCGGACTTCCTATGCCCCAAGAGTCCTTAGAATATCTAAAGACGGGACCTTCAGGGCTGCTACCTTTGATTCCATTAAATGTATCTTCTCCCCAGCGCCCTTTGAAGTTAAGCCAATTTTCGTTGGTAATACCTCTGATTGTATAATCTGAATTATCGAGTCTTTTACCATTCCCCCAATATTCTTCATAGTATTCTATACCCCAATATGGTATGTATATCCATTCCCCTCCACTCTCGAAGTAGCTCGCATGTCCACCTTCAGCTACATACACTTTAGGATGCTTTCCATCTACCTTTTCCACGTTACTCCAATCTTTTTTAGCCCCTCCATAATGCTGTGAATAGCCTGCTTTCTGAGGGTTTCCGTTTTCATCCAGTATGATCTGTATCATCTCCAAAAGATTCCAATAAGATAAATAGTAA
>JBNJDY010000047.1:0-11744 GCA_051745305.1 Thermoplasmatota archaeon | reverse complement strand
CGCTTCCGGCGGGGATGGGAAAACAACGGCTGCTGCCGATACTGTTATCAAAGCTATTGCTAAAATAGTGATTGTTTTTTTAGATGATAAACCTAACATTTTATCCTCCAAGATATGTGCAGCCGATAAGTATTAAAGAGATATATATATATATATAACTATCAGTAGAATCTGTTGTATTGTCTGCAAAAAATTTCGTCAAAGTTTAAGTAGTGATTTTAATAATGATTTTATGGGAGTCCACTGGAATGCTATGCATTCCACGGACCTTTGGAATTATCAACGATAATTCCGAAACGTCTACATGAATTTTCTAGAAAATTCTTTCGATTTCTGGATTGTAATTCCAGATAATATCTAACGAAGACATCCGAAAGATCATAGCTTGGGTTGTGTTACATGGAATTTATAAAATTCCATGAATCGATGGAAACCTTTAAGCTTTCCAGTAGATACCATGGTTTGTCTACAGCCTATGCTGCTGATAAATTCGACGTTACTCAACGTCGGATCCAACAGCTTGTCAAGGAATACAAAGATACTAGGAAAACACCCACGTTAAAGAAACGTGGGAGAAAATCCTACCGTGAATATTCAGACGAAATCGTAGATCTTATCAAACGAAGTTGGAAGAAATATCGCATGGGTGCTGTCGCAATCGCTGAACGATTGCGAGAGGAACATGAAGTCAAGATAGACAACAATTTCGTTCATATGATCATGTTGGAGAATAACATGGCTAGGGAAAATGACAATAAAAAAGTTAGAAAGAAACCATGGATAAGATTACTCGGAACTCGTTCCGAGAATCGAAGGAATTTCAAAACGAAATTCCTGTAGATGGTACAGCTTTTTACGCTAATAAACGGGACAAGGATGGTAAAGCTGAGCATTCATTTGAGAAGTATTGTAAGGAAAAAGGTATCAAACAATTACTCTGCATCACGAAGACTCTGTCTGAGTGAAAGAAGTAATCTCCGATTACTGCGCAAGTATAATCACCCGCAGAGCAATGGTAATCTACTGAAATTTGCTACCAAATTCCATCGACATGTGGAATTCTACAAAAATTCCTCAGTGGATCGAAAAATGGTTTGATACCTATGAAAAGCATAGGTGTCGATATGATTCTATCGATGAATTTATTGACTGGTATAATGAAATCAAACCTCATTTCAGCTTGGATCTTAGAACACCTGAAAAGGTGTTCTGGAAAAGATCTCGCTCTTATATTTTAGGCAACCTTTTTGAAATGACCAAAAAGGGTGATAAAATATGAAACGAAATAATTCGCAGATAACACAACATATCGATGGAGACAAAAAAAATAAATTACATCTCGGTCATCTATTGTTAAAGAGGTATCGATAGGTGAAAATATGCTTTTTGAAAAGATAGTGTCTGAAGGGTTAGCTCACAATTCTTACATAATAGGTGATAAGAACGAAGCAGTTGTTATAGATCCAAGAAGGGATGTACAGAAGTATCTAGACTTGGCATCACAGAAAGGGATGAACATCAAGGCTGTGCTGGAAACTCATCGTAATGAAGACTACATTATAGGTTCGCACGATATAGCTTCTAAAACCGGAGCCGAAATATTCCATGCTGATGGAGGCCTTGAATACGAGTATGGAACACCCGTTGAAGAGGGGGATACGTGGAAAGTGGGTAGGTTGAAGATCGAAGCCATACACACTCCGGGTCACACACTAGGCAGTATGAGTTATTTGCTCTACGACCCAGATGAAGAACCGTGGATGGTTTTTACAGGAGATGCTTTATTCGCAGGTGATGTGGGGAGGATAGATTTCTACGGAGAAGAAGATCTTGAGAAGATGGCTTCCAAGTTGTACGATTCGATCTTCAATAAACTTTTCCCGTTGGGTGATGGAGTTATCGTCTGTCCAGCGCATGGTTCCGGTTCGGTATGTGCAGCCGAGATCGCTGAAAGAGAAGTGACCACTATAGGTATAGAAAGGAAAAGGAATCCGAAACTGCAGGTTGAAAACGAAAAAGAATTCTACAATAAGAATGCGAAGATGTTGGAATACCCACCATACTTTAGAAAGATGGAAGAGATGAATCTCAAAGAGAATCTGTTATTATCAGAAGCTGGATCCGTTGAGTTTTTATCACCTGATGGATTCGAAGAGAAAGCAGAAGATGCGGTTGTGTTAGATACACGTCAAGAATTGGCATTCGGAGCGGCACATATCCCCGGTGCCATATCCATATGGTTGGACGGAGTCCCGAACTTCGCTGGATGGTTTTTACCTTACGATAAACCTATACTATTAGTGGATGAAACTGGTGATCCCTCTAAAGCTCTGACTTTTCTCAGAAGGATGGGATTCGACAATGTTGAAGGATGTTTGTCAGGCGGTATGTTATCGTGGCATATGGCCGGTAAAGAGAGCAATTCTATAAGGACCGTTAACGTCAATGATCTCTGTAAGGAGTTAGATTCTGGTTTAGAAACGTGGATCTTAGATGTGCGCAGCAAAGAAGAACTGAAAAATAAAGGTGATATCCAGGATGCGCATCACATCCATATCACTAAGATCTTAGAAAATCTAGAGAAGATACCCGAGGATCAGGATATCCACATCTTCTGCGGTTCAGGACTTAGATCCATGTTAGTTGCTAGTCTTTTAAAGAGAGAAGGATGGACCGACGTGACGGTAGTGCTCGGTGGATTATCCGGTTGGTCATCTACGACGTGTCCGGTCGAGTTCTGATTGGATTTTAAAGGGATTCCACCGGTTCCACATATTCATCGGCGTCAAACTTCCTTTTTAACTCGTACTGCCCTTCAAAGGTATATAGGTTCGCATTGCGAGTGCACAATATTCGCTGTTTTTACGCATTATGAGTGCGTAGATTTCGACTTTTTTATACACTGTGAGTGCGAGCTTCTTTGTTCGATAATGACTTCAACACTACTTTCATTCGCCATAAATAAGATATACCCATTTAACTATGTTTGTACAATTAACCCCAAATAAATGATAGGAGTGAAAAATGAAAATAACATTCTATGGGTACAATACCTTTTTAATAGAAGAAAATAATAAAAAAATACTTATTGACCCTGGTGGCAGTCTTTATCTCTTTAAAAGATGGCTGAAAAGCCTTATCCCACAATCCAAATGGGCTGATATAACTCATATATTTGTAACACACGGAGATCCAGACCATTACTGGCATGTAGACAGAATAGCTGAAAAATCAGGAGCACTCGTTATATGTAATAAAACAATGGTACAAGAAATAAACTCTAAACTCTTGCTTTTGGGGCCAAGAGATAGAGGGCTAGCCTTTACTACAGAAATAAAAAATCTCCGTACCATCGCTCCTTTTAAAACTATAAATGTAGATGAGGTTGAAATTACTGGAATAAAAACCACTCATGGACCACTGACGATTAAGTTAGGCCCTTTATCTAAAACGTTGCAGCCTGGCCCAAATGAAAGAATTGGATGGGGTTCTATCGGCTTTAAAATCATTATTAACAAAATAACAATAGTCAATTTAGGGGACACTCTTATCCATAGAGATGAATGGAAGACTATCAGTTCTCCAGATGTTTTAATGATACCAATAGGTGGCGGAATCGTAAATAACACAATGGATGAAAATGAAGCATTAGAAGCTGTTAAAATTATTCAACCAAGACTTGTTATTCCGTGCCACTACAACTGTGCTGGTTTACATAAAAAAAATTTGAATCCCGCTGATGAGAAGTACTTTCATGATGAGGTAAAGAAGCTGGGGTCGGAATGTATTCTTTTAGGAATAAATGAGTCAATTGAACTATGAGAAGATCAAATTTCGTTATGATGTAGGCAAAAGTACATAATAGGAGGTGTATGCGGCAAAGTTTCGCTCCTTGATCTTCGACACATATTGCCTCGCAGTCAATTGGCAAAACATCATATACGCATGGTACATTATATGAATTGTATTCAACATAGGTGTTTAAAATGGATTATGAGGGTTTAGACGAATCACTACACATGGATAGTTCATATCTTAGATTACTGGATAACAAGGATGTTCTCTGTCTCGTGGATGGGCAGCATTATCCACCGGTCACGAAATGGACCATCGAAAAGATCGAGAAAGTCGGAGCTAACATCGTGGGGATCCTTTTCTTAGGTGGGACCGAGAAGGTAAAGAACGCTGTTGAAGAGCTCGGTGGAGGAGGTAAGTATAAGCTGTACATCGACGAAAAAAAGAAAGGATTACCGCTGTCGCTGTTAAATAAAGCGCTTGAAGAAGTAAATCCAGATATCGTTATCGATCTATCCGACGAGCCGGTCGTGGATTACGGTGACCGTTTCAAGCTAGCATCGTTAGTGATCTCACATGATGTCATCTATTACGGTTCCGATTTCATGTTCTCTCCCCCAAAGCGTCATGATATCTTGGATAAACCTAGTTTCTCGATCATCGGGACCGGTAAAAGGGTGGGTAAAACTGCCATAAGCGTTTCCATAGCTAGGATCATGAAAGAAAACAGCTACGATCCAGTCATAGTATGTATGGGTAGAGGAGGACCACCGGATCCAGTTCATGTAGACGTATCTAGAACAGAACTCAACGCTGATACACTGCTGAACATCGCTAGGGGAGGCCAACACGCCGCTTCCGATTACTGGGAGGACGCACTGCTGGCACAGGTACCCACCATAGGCTGCAGGAGATGTGGTGGTGGTATGACCGGTAATCCATTTTCATCTAACGTTCTGAAAGGCGCTGAGATGACCAATGAAATACCTCAGGATTTCGTGATAATGGAAGGTTCCGGTCCGACGTTCCCACCGGTTAAAACAGATGAGAATATCGTTATCATAGGTGCAGGGCAGCCTATCAGGAATATCAAGGAATACTTCGGCGAATATAGGTTGAAGATCTCAAAACTGGCAATAGTGACGATGTGCGAAGAACCTATGGTCAATGAAAAGAAGCTGGAGAAGATAAAAAAGGGGATACTCAAGATAAACCCGGATATCAAATTAGCACTGACGATATTTAGACCACAGCCTCTGAGTGATATAAAAGGTAAAAAGGTGTTCCTGACCACTACAGCACCTGAAAAAGTAGGTAAGATATTGGTGGATCATCTGGAAAAAGAGCATGACTGTGAAGTGGTGGGAGTTTCTAATAAACTATCCAACAGACCTGAATTGAAGAAAGACCTAGATGAAGGATTGGAAAAAGCTGATGTCCTTCTTACAGAGATAAAGGCCGCCTCGATAGATATGGCCGCCATGATGGCATCTGAGAACGACGTAGAGATAGTTTTTATGCACAACCAAGCTGAGGTTATAGGTGGGAACGTAGAAAGTATAGAGAAGGAAATAGTATCTATCTGTGAAAGTATCTTAAGTGATAGGGGTGAGAAAACATGATCGAAGTTACAAAAAACGGGAAGAATTTCCCCTTCTCCAAGGGTATCCTTGCAAGGTCGCTTTCGATTACTGGCTTACAGCTTGATGTTATATACAAGATCGTGAGAGATATAAATGAAGAACTAGAAAGACAACAGGTCGAAACTATCGATTCCAAAGAACTGAAAGAGATGGTCAGGAAGAGCTTACATGCCGAAGGATATGAAGATGAGGAAAGATTGTACCGTGTTTCCAGGGAGATCAGGTATCTGGAGAAGCCTTTGTTGATACTCATCGGAGGTGGACCCGGTGTAGGTAAATCGACACTATCCGCAGAGTTGGGTCACCGGTTGGGTATCAATAGGATCATCGGAAGTGATACTATTCGAGAGATCATGAGAACCATATTATCCACGAATCTGATACCCTCGCTGCACGAGTCGACGTTTTTAACGCACACGGTGGTCAAAGCTCCCTTCATAGATGATGCTCTGATACATGGGTTCGACGAGCAGGTCAGGTTGGTTAGTGAAGGGATAAAAGCGGTTATAGATAGGGGTATGAAAGAGGGGTTGAACACTATCGTCAACGGAGTACACATAGTACCGGGATATCTGGATTTGAATGAAAGAGAAGAATATGGATTCGTGTTCCAGTATATTTTAGAAGTTCCAGACCTGGATGAACATATTCAAAGATTTAAAACAAGAGCGGAAGGCAGTCATCGAGATCCTGAAAGGTATATCGAGAGGATGAACAACATACGGGGGATACAGGAGTTCACAAAAGAACAGGCCGAGAGCGAAGGTGTTAAAGTTATCAAAAACCGTGATATAGATGAAACGATCAAATTCATAGTTAGTGACATTATAAAAAATTTAGAAAAGGAGGTCTAAGAATGGAAAGATCGATACCGAAAATCTACGATCTGAACATGCCCATAAGGAGTATGATAACAAAACGTGTAATAGGAGTCGACAAGAACAGCTCAGTCCAGGAAAGTGCAAAGAAGATGGTGGAGTTCGAAGTAAGTTCACTAGTCGTTGTTGATGATGGTGATATCGTTGGATTCTTGACAGATGGCGATATCAAGAAAAAGGTAGTGGCTAAGGGACTAAGCTCTGACATACCAGTAAAGGAAGTTATGAGTAGAAACCTAATAACTGCAAATATAGGAACTATGGTTCGAGACGTTCTGGATATAATGGCCGATAAGAACGTTAAGCATGTGATGATAGAGGAAGAAGGCGAGATCGTTGGGATGCTCACTTTCGGTGATCTGATCCACATAGATAAACAGAAGGTTGAAACCCATATCTCGAGGGAATGATATGAGGATATTACACATCTCGGATACACACTTCGGTAAAGAAGATTACTTCTATCGAGATATTCTAAATGAATTACTAGACGAAGTGAACTCTGGAGAATATGACCTGCTTTTACATTCAGGAGATGTTACCCAGGGTGGAAGACCTGAATACTACAAGCAGGCCCAGGAATACTTTAAGCAGATAGATATACCCCATCTCATAGTTCCGGGTAATCACGATAAAAGGAGCGGGGGACTATCGTTATTCGAGGATTATATCGGTCCTGCAAACGGGTTCGAAGAGATCGGTGACGCCGTGATTGTTTTCGTGGACAGTGCTGTTTCCGACAGCAACGATGGCAGGGTTGGGATGGTCAAGTTCGAGATGTTGAAAGAGGCTCTTAGGAAGCACAATCAAAAAAAGATCAAGATAGTGTTGTTACATCATCACGTTCTACCGGTTCCAAGGGCTGGTAGAGAAAGGAACATATTATCCAATGCCGGAGATCTACTAGATCTGTTTTTGAAAGAAGATGTAGACCTGGTGGTTTCCGGTCACAGGCATTTCCCTAACGTTCACTCCGTGGAGAACATGGTGTTCGTAAACGCTGGGACGGTCTCCGCAAAGAAAACTAGGTATGGAGACGTCAACTCATACAATGTTATCGATGTCGGAGAGGAAGATATTCAAGTTGAAACACGGAGGATCGACGGTTCTGTAAAATCTAAAGTATTTTCCAGGAAGGAAAGAAGGATCTTTTACGAATTTGGTGAAAGGATATTCCGGATCGTTCACATATCGAACTCGTTCATATCGAATTCCAAGAAGTTCAGATACACGCATTTCATGAACGCGGTAGATACTATAAATTCCATGGATGTCGATGTACTAGTTCACTGTGGGGGGGTCGTGGAAGAGGGTATCTCTAGAGATTACGAACTGGCTAAGAGGTACATGGACAGGATCAAAGTTACGAAATTGTTCACACCCGCTGGAAGAGATATCAATTATCTAGGGTATAAACTGTTCTCAGATCATTTTGGAGGTATAGATCAGTCATTATCTAACGAAGATATATTTTTACAGGGTATATCATCCTCGCAGTACGATTCGCCCATAGGCGTGGTGGGAGAAACTGAAAGGAATGCACTCTTCGAAAAGTTAAGGGATCATGAAGATGATTTTAGATGTGTGTTTTTACATCACAACATCGTTCCGATACCGCATTCCAGAGAGAAAGGACTCCTAGAGGACAGCGGTGACCTGCTCAGGGGACTGATCGATGAGGAAGTGGAACTAATTTTAACAGGTACTTCTTCACATCCATTCGCTGCTAAGGTAGGTAACAGTATAGTCGTTAACGCGAATTCGTTGAGCAGCATATATCAAAGGAGTCTGTACGGTAATTCATTCAATGTGATCGATATCTACGAAAAAACGATAGTGGTATCCGAAGTCAACAGTCTGTGGGGAACTAAAAGGATACTCGGTATCTGGGAACGTAACGTTGGAGTTTAAAAAAGAATATTTCGGAGTTCCTCTTGGATTTTCTGTAATTTCTCTTTTGTTATCCCTCCTTCGGAACTCTTCATGCTCCACAATTTTTGGAATGTCGGCATGATCTCATTCTCATCGGTAAATGAATGCTGGATGGAGGTCTCTATGACGTATATCATATCCGAATATGCCTTTTGTAAATTTTGATTCAACGGGGAGTTCAGCAAAGTTTGGATCACTTGTGGTTCCATTTGTTTCAACCATCTCTCTTCTTCTTCTAGGTGTTCTTCGAGCTCCTTTAGATCTTCTTCGTAAAATTCCCAGCCGCTACCTCCCAGGTTCTCATCGAGATGATCTTTGGAAGACGGTCCTGTGAGCGCACATATGATACCCGGTGTTGATAGTACCCATCTTATAGCTGTTTGAACCGGAGTTTTATCGTACTTATCACCGATCTCTTTCAATCGATCGACTATCCGTAAAGCCGATTGTAACTTAGCGTGCTTGAAGAGAGGATCTATACTTTTCATACCGGCTTTTCTAGAGGGTGAATCTGTACTGTATTTTCCCGTGAGGATACCTCTACCTGTCACGCTGAAAGCTACCGCTCCGATATCTTTCTTTATACAGAATGGGAGTAGTTCCTCTTTTGACTTTCTTGATACTGCGTTAAATTCCATCATCGCTATCGATAGTTTTCCAGCTTTGGAGTACTTTCGTGTCTCATCTAAACCTATATGACTCACTCCGTAGCCGTCTATCTTACCGTCAACTTTTAGGTCTTTCAGTGCTCCGACCGTTTCTTCGACGGACGTTTCCGGGTCTGCGAAGTGTACCAGATAATAATCGATATAACTCGTATCTAATCGTTCTAGACTATCTTCACAGGACGACATCACCGCGTCGTAGGAAAGATCCGGTTTACTGCCCTCTTTGATCCCGACTTTGGTTTGTAAAACTACTTCTTCCCTGATCGGTGAGACCACTTCACCCAGTATCTGCTCGGCCTTGGGACCGTAGGTATCGGCGGTATCGAAGAAATTGATACCCTGCTCTGCAGCATGTTCTAGAACTTTTTTGTAAACCTTTTTATCTACCGCACCGTAAGCTCCGCTTAGAGCATAACAGCCCATTCCAAGTTCAGATATCTCTTTACCTTGGAATTTGTTATATTTCAATTCAATCACCACTCCTCAACCAACCTCTAGTGTTCAATATGGAAACAAATCTAGCTCCAGATATCATAACCACTACTATACCGAGGTTGATGAAAAAGAATGAAAGGTCCAATATCGACGTGTACACTAGATATAAACCTAATATCAGTAGGAACGACATTAAACCGAATTCCATGTAAACCAACTTACTCTCTTTCTCGATAGCTTCAAATCTTTCGTTCCTGATATTCTCGGATTTTTTATCTATATTCTCTTCGAAAAGATCGGCTAGTTTCGCAGTTTCAGAGATATTGTAGTTCAACTGCTTCTGGTCCATCTCGATACCGTAGGTACTTAACATCACTAATCCAGATTCAATGATCAGAGCTCTGAACTTGTCACCATTTTTCTTTAAAAGAGCGTTCAACTTACTAGCGGTCTTCTTGGTGAGGATCTTCTTGGCTACAGATTCGTCGTTCTGACTTTCAACGACCACTTCCAGATCGTACCTTTTAAACTGTGGTATGTCAAGTTTTGGTAACTCTTCTTCGATCTCAGAGGTTTCCGGGGAAGTGATGATTATCTTTTCATCGGATCTTAAAGCGATTTCAGATGCATAGACGGTTTTAGGTGGAGCTTTCTTTTTCCCTCTTACTGGATGTACGTAGACTTTTCGATCATTGATCTCACCGTATAGGTCGGGCATACCGTAGTTACCTCCGTGGCCTTCCTTTATTGTGATATCCAACTTTTTTGACATCCTTTTATAAAATTTCCAGATATCTTTTCTGGCCCTCATACTGTAAACGATCTTCATCAATCCCAGGAATCCCAGTATTGCGACCACCAGGACCCCGAAGATCTCCAAAATAGCTGACATGTTGATCACCTCAATACTCGTAACCGGAGGCTTCCTCTTCTGTGAACTCGACTCCCAAACCCATGGCTATGCGGTTCACAAAGTTGAAGTAGCTTGCAACTAGATCGATGTTGAGTATAGCTTTATCGTTGAATCCTGATGTTCTGAGCTTTTCTATATCTTCCTTACCGACGGTACTGGGTTCGGAAGTCAGTTTTTCGACGAATTCCAGCATGGTTATCATCTTATCATCGATTTCTACGTTCCTGAAATCTTCCACGAATTCGTCAAGTTTCTCCTCATCCTTCCAGTAAGCGCTGAGTGCTTCAATGTGATGTGTGATACAGTAATCACACCCGTTGAGTTTTGAAACTAGGACTGCGATCACCTCACATTCTTCTCTGGATAGTGATCTATCCTTGAACATGATAGAATAGTACAGGTCCATATGGGACTTCATAGCAGCAGGGTTCAGACTATGAACTTTCATGATATTAGATAACTTACCTCTCTTCTTTTCTATATCATCGTAGATCTCCCTCAGTTCCCCTTGGGCATCTTCTTTTTCGATCTCCTTGATCCAAGACATCTTATCGCTCCGGTGTGGTACAATAGTTGTGTAGGTATTTTAAATTTGTAGTGTGATTCATCTGATATCAGCTTCTCTTAGAGGGATTGTCATTATTTTGAGTGTCTAGATTTTATAAGAAATTGAACAAAAATCAAATTCAAAGGGTTTATCGTGATCTAGATTATACATATCCATATTTTGTTTTTGTTCATCATCTCCTAGTGATCTCGATCGAACATAAGTTTTTACTCATCGTTGATTCACCCAAGTGAGGAAAAGGGAGAGGGATAAGCATTTTTGTGGGAATAATTGTCCTCCATCCCATAGACCGCCAGTGGGTGTAGAGGATGTTAGGACACTTCGTTTAATTCTCGTAGAGAACGTATATTCTCTTGTATAGAACTTTATGGTTTCTTTTTATAACTATAAATCCTATAAGTAAATAATATAATTAAGAAAACGACGAAAACTAATACCACATGTAATGGATTTCCTTCTTTATAAGAACAATTCATAATCAATGTGTTTAATACTCCGATCAAACCAAATAGGGTAGTTATAGTCAAACTTAAGAGCTCTAATTCTATCTTTTGAACATGCTTTCTTATTGAAATTGTTAATACCAAACCAAATACCAATCCCAATAGAGATATTAATGGTAATAAATCTAATACTTCCATTTTGATCACCCAATGCATTTATAGAAAGGTTGAATAGATATCCAAGTTTGCATTATTACTAACCGTTGATTCCTATCATGACAATCAGTTACTTTTGTTCTTAAATATTCAGTCTCTCCAAGTACAAAACCTACAGGAGAATATATTAAACCACCCATTATAGCACCTAAAGATAAACTGGCATCTACTTCCCATCCTCCACCACCAATTAGAGAATATAGATATTCTGTAGCTTCTTTATTACATACTGTTTTAGTACCCCACCATTTGG
>JBNJDY010000046.1:0-11906 GCA_051745305.1 Thermoplasmatota archaeon | reverse complement strand
CATCCAGATCATACCAGTCTTGGATCTCTATCGGTTCGGATTCTTCCTCTTCGACACTGGCATCAACTCCCGTATCTTCCCCAGACACAACTACAAAAAACCCGCTCATCATCAACAGAAAGCTGATTGCGATGGTGAACACTTTCATCTTCATCGATAACCCTCTTATTAGTAGGATAATGATATATATATAACAATTATGGATAAATGATGTATGATCTTTTTTGATCCGTTCTATACCTTTTTTCAACATTGTTTTCTCTCTATACATATTATCTCAAAATTCAAAAATGTGAGACCACCAAAATCATTAAAATCATAAGAGAAATTACCAATTCATGAAAGTGAAAGATATTAGATTCAATGTAAGCACAAGTAAGGAATTAGACATAAAAAACATCACTGAACAGGGACAAAAAACAGTTGCAGAGAGCGGTGTCCAGGAAGGTATGGCACTGTTCTTCGTCTCAGGTTCGACTGCCGCTATAACCACCATTGAATACGAGCCCGGACTATTACACGACATACCTGCTGCACTTGAAAGATTGTTCCCTAAAGATATGTACTACAAGCATCACGAGAAATGGCACGATGGTAACGGTCATTCACACGTTAGAGCGTCCTTCATAGGCCCGAGCTTAACCGTTCCCATAACAGATGGACGACTTGAACTTGGAACTTGGCAGCAGATCATCTTGTGTGATATGGATGTTCCTTCTAGAAATAGAGAAATAATCGTCAAGATCAACGGAGAATGATCAATTTTTACTTTCCAAACAGAGAGACGCTAACAACGATTCCAACTGAAGTCTTTCATTTGCTCCTTCGACGATCCTGAATTCTGTTTCACCGATCCTATCTACCATGATCATCTTTTTTTTGTTATCCATGGCTATGTTGTAGATGTTCTTGTGTATTTCCTTCACGATATCTTCGCCGGATAGACCGTACTCTAAAAGCAGTTCGTCCAGTAAGTTACGGGCACCCATGAAGTCACCCTTGAGTGCTGTTCGGATCAGATTCTCTACGTCTTTTGGTTTAGCCACATTTGCACTCTGTCGAACAATATCTTCGGTTAAATGATCGGTGGTAGAACCAGATATCTGTAGTAAATTAGTAGCTCTTCTAAGGTCTCCGTCAGCAACCCTTACAAGAAGTTCTTTCGCATCATCATCTATCTTCAACCCTTCACTTTTGGTGATCTTATCGATCCACCTTCTAACATCTTTTTTGTTAAGGTGTCTAAACCTGAATATGGCACAACGGGATTGTATCGGATCGATTATCTTAGAAGAGTAATTACACGATAAAATAAACCTGCAGTTGGTAGAATACTTTTCCATGGTCCTCCTTAGAGCAGCTTGAGCTTCGGGAGTCAAAGAATCTGCTTCATCCATGAAAATTATCTTAAATCCGATATCACTCATAGTAGAAGTTCTAGCATATTCCTTTATCTTGTTTCTGATTACATCTATACCTCTCTCGTCACTAGCATTCAATTCAAAGAAATTTGCACTCCATTCATCCCCATACATTTCTTTTGAGAGTGCGATCGCTGAAGTTGTTTTCCCTGTTCCTGCTGGACCAGCAAATAGAAGATGAGGTAAACTTTCCTTTTCAACATACGCTTTAAGTCTCTCTATGGTCGAGTCCTGGCCGTATACCTCATCTAAAGATTCTGGTCTGTATTTTTCGGTCCAAATTTTCTCCATTCTACCGGTTTATACGATTACTTTCACTGTTATAATTCTTTCCACTACCCTTAAAAACAGAGCCAAAAAATAAAATAATAGTAATCCATTTTTATAAACGGTGTCTGGATTGAAAAAACCTGAAGAGTTAGTGGATGAATATACACGAGATGAGCTGGATAAAATAGCAAAAAAAGCGGGTATCGATAACCCGACCACTTTTAAAAATAAATTATCATTGGCAGAGGAGATAGTTCGGGTAGAGAAAGCTAAAAAATACGCCAAGAAACCAATCGGTTTATATATCGAGGATTGATAGTAGAAATCCAGTTAAAATAATTGAGGTCATTTAGTCATGATAAGGCGTTTCCGAGGTCCTAAGCGAGCTAGCAAAACCGAGCAGAAGAAACTGGTACAAAATGCGAAAGACCTTCAAAAAGATCCTATGAAGATCGTACCTGAATGTCAGAGCAGTTGTCTTTTATGCAAGTTCGGTAGGGTTAAAAGAAAAGTTAAGAAGATCGAGAAGTACAAAGATGATGAAGAAACCTTGAAAAAATTATCAAAACGTGGGCCTGGACTCTCCAAAGCTTTGGCGGGTACACTACTACTGGCTATAGCTGGAAAGGCACCTAGGTTAGGTACGGCCATGACTCCTAAAGGTGAAGTTTCATATGCTAAAAGAGGTTCTGCTAAAAAGAAAAGATTGATAGGTTTACAACATTTCTACGATCCAAATCTTAGACTGATAGCCTATACGAAAGAAGCTAAAAAGGGATATTACCTTTATTCGGTTGGAGATCGAGTCGTATGCACTGGTAAAAAAGACGATCCTCCAGAAGATTTTGTAAAAGATAGTATCAATGGAAGCTCTTATAATTTTCATGAAAAAAACGATGTTTACTACTGCAGCAAATCATCCCAAAAGAAGAACAAGACCTATTTTGAACTTCTTTGGGGATCATCAGGTAAACGTTTCATCATAGACACATCGTGTGCTAAAAGGAGTACTAACCTATTTATGGAACTGGTCAGCGGGATGATATCCAAAGACAATTCTAACTCATTCAAAATCAAAGCTGAATATATGATGGACTGTAGGTCTGATTGCAAGACTTGTAGATTCGGCGAGTACACATCCGTTGAATCAGAGTTAGAGGATGATTATTTCAACGGTAATATCTCTGATAATAAATTACTCAAAACTTTCGAGGAAGATTCTTTCAACAAGGTTAAAAAGAAAGAGAATGTTTACGCCATTGGTAATAGGTGCTATGGCAAGGATATCGCTGCATTTTTAGATGAATTAAGATACGAAGACCATGAAAAACCGGCTGTGGAAGCCGTTGTAAAAGGTACAGATGGATTAGTACTGGAGAGCGGTACAGTAAACGAATTTTTTTCGAAATTATGGGCTAAGAAGGGAATAAATGCGATAAATGCATTGATCAATGATAAAAAAACGGCTAAAAAGCTTTATGAAAAATATGATATCGATGAAACTCATCCCAGAGAGATATTGAAAATGGCATTGAAGATCAAACAAAAAAATGAGAAACTTTCGAATCTCCCAGAATTTAAAAAACTCCCACCTAAAGCTAAATTGGCAGATGAGTTAGCTAGAACATATAAAATCGAGGGCAAGAAAAGCGCAGTAAAGAGACTAGAAGATTTTGAAATAAGGGATACTAGGATGAGATCTTTAGCTTATGGGTTTATGAAAGCCTTTGGTGAAGGTGATTCTCTTCGATGGAAGTACAGTGAAAGCGAAGTCGAATCAGGTGAGTTCATGGAGGATTATATCAAAACTCTTTTGGATGCTGAAGGAGAAGGATATGCCCGCGCACTTAAAGATCTTTTAAAGATAAGTGGCTCTACCAAGGAAATTGAAGTAAAAGAATAATCCAAAATATTTATATATATAATTGATGAATGAGATTTTGATATGTCAGCAAAGAAAAGTGGTGGCGGTGGTTTTCAATCCGCAGCTGGTCTGATGCGTTACTTTGACGAGGAAGATGAAAAGAGTCCTAAGATAGATCCTCGTGCAGTTGTAGCTGCCTGTATAATTATGATGGTAGTAGTAGAGATAACAAGATGGCAGTGGCCATATTGATTTATTCTAACTTTTCTCTAGTATCTTCCAACTTTTCTTTAGCTTCTTCGTAATCAGCATCAATTTTTAAAGCGTTCTCGTAAGACTCTATAGCTAGATCAAATTGTTTTTTATCACTGAGTATATCCCCTTTCGTAATCCAAGCTTCTTTGATCTGTGGATCCAGTACTAAAGCTTCGTTTATACACTGTATTGCACCACCCCATTTATCCATCTCATAAAGTGCTTTAGCTTTTCCAAACCAGACTTCAGGGTTGTATTTGTTTTCTTTGATGTACTCATCGAAAGTATTGTTAGCTTGGGAGTACATACCTCGATCGAGTAGTATTTTACATTTTTTTATCATAGCATCCTGGAATTCAAAATCTATTTTTAGACATTGGTTGTAGAACTGAATAGCACCACCCCATCTATCACGCAATTTAGCGATTTCACCCTTCAGATACCATATCTCTTTATCTTCGTTTTTTTCTTCTAAGAGGATGTTAAGCTCATTCTCTGCTTCGTCTAATTTTTCAAGTTTGATAAGGTTCTTTATCAAACCTAACTTCCCCTTTAAGTTATCTGGTTCTATCTCCAGTACAGCTTCAAATCTTTCCTTTGATTCACTTATCTCACCTCTTTCGAGATGTAAAAGTCCTTTGTTTAGATGAGGAAAAATCTTATCTTCAGAGGTTTCGATTGCCAAAGAATAGTATCCATCAGATTCTCTAAACAGGTCATTTGTAACCTTTTCTCGGAACTCCATTTCGAAGGCACTGGTGTCCGCTTTTTTCCCGGTGTAGAAAAATAGGTTACCGATTTTTAAGTATAGATTAGGCCAACCCTGTAGTTTTGTGAATTTATGTTCCAATTCTTCCACAAGGTAAAAAATCTCTGAAAAAACCTTTACATCCTTATCGGAGAATACGTACCTATCCGGATTAAAATTGTTAGTCACTCCCATCTCTGCTAGTATAGTGTTCAATCTTTTTTGCACCCGGATATAATCATCAGAATCCAGTTCATCAACGTCTATCTCTTTGATCTCAGTTAACGTATCTTTTCCTTCCAAGAATTCTAATTCGTCATCAGGCACATCCCCAACCCTCAACGTTGCCTCAGAATCCTGTTTATACCTATCGATCACAGGTTCGTGTATAGTCGGGCTGGATGCTATCCAGAATATATTTTCTGAGAAAAGATCCTGAGCACATTCTGTACAGATAAGATATAATTCTTCGATATTCTTTTCACAACGGATACAGCTTCTCATTTGATACGGTTAAGGATTCAATTGATAAAAAACTTACTCGTATCTCGAGATGAAGTTATCTTTAAAGCTTTCATAATCTCCATCCAAGATAGATTGTCTGGCCCGTTTCATGAGATCCATAAGGAAATGAATGTTGTGTATGGAAGTCATGCGCATCCATGCTAGTTCATCCGCTCTACATAGATGGTTGATGTAACTTCTCGTATAGTTTTGGCATGTAGGGCATCCACACTCTTCGTCTATCGGTCGATTGTCTTTTTTGAACTGGCTGTTCTCTATGTTTATCGTACCTTGATATGTGAACAGTGATCTGTGTCTGGCGTTTCGGGTAGGATAAGCACTGTCAAATATATCACAGCCCCTATCGATAGCCTCTAAGAGGTCGACTGGAGAGCCCAACCCCATAAGGTACCTAGGTTTACTTTCTGGGTATGTTCTGTCTGTGACCTCAAGCATTTCGTACATCTTCTCCTTTGGTTCACCTATAGACAACCCTCCTATCGCCAATCCATCGAAACCGATATCTACCATATCCTGACAGCTTTGTTTCCTATATTTTTTGTCAGTTCCGCCCTGGGATATGCCGAATACGTTCCCTCCCTGCTCTTTACACTTCTCAGCCCATCTACGAGTCTTCTTGACTGAAAATTCAAGTTCTTCATCATCAGCAGGATATGGGGGGCAGTAATCCAAGCACATCTGTACATCGGATCCGAGTCTTCTTTGAAGTTTGATGCAATCCTCTGGTGTGATCTCATAAACACTCCCGTCGAAATCGGATTTGAACGTTACGGTATCCCCATCCATCTTTTGATCGAATCCCTTTCGGATCATCTGGAATCCGCCGCTGTCCGTGAAGATGATACCTTCATAATTCATGAAATCGTGCAGTCCTCCGGCATTTTCGATAATATCTATACCTGGCTTCATCATCAGATGATAGAAGTTGGTGATTATCGCTTTTACACCTAAATCGTTCAAATCTTCGGATGTAAGTGTTTTAACACTGGCGTTGGTGCCCACCGGCATGAAGACAGGTGTAGGGCATTTTCTCTCGTCAATTGTCAACGTTCCAGCTCTTGCACTGCCATCGGTATTTTCTATATCGAGTTTTATCATTTCTCTCCCTCCACTAACATCGCATCTCCAAAACTATAGAATCTGTATTCTTCTTCAACCGCTTCATCGTAGGCGTCCAATACACATTCTCTTCCGGCGAAAGCACTCACTAGCATTATAAGAGTCGATTTCGGTAAGTGAAAGTTAGTAAGTAATAAATCCATTCCAGACTGAAATTCGTATCCCGGTCGGATGAATAGATCAGTCCAACCCTTTTCAGACCTGACTACTTCATTAGTTGAAGCGGTTTCGACAGCTCTAACTGTTGTAGTACCTACCAATATAACCCTTCTACCTTCTTCATTGGCTTTTGTAATCCCTTCCGCTGTGCTTTCTGGGATCTCGTAATATTCTTTTCCCATCTCATGTTTATCGATGTTCTCATCATGAACCGGTAAAAAGGTACCTGGGCCCACGTGTAAGATAACATCATACATCTCTACACCCTTCTGTCGGATCTCATCTAAGATTTCCTTTGTGAAGTGCAGACCTGCCGTCGGGGCTGCTATGGATCCTTTATCTTCAGCATAGATAGTCTGATACTCCTGCGGCTTTTCGATCTGCTTTTTTATGTAAGGTGGAGTCGGCATCTCACCATATTCTTTCATCAATTTCTTCGGATTTTCACAGTCCAAAATGAACATCCCTTCTTTTTTGTTCTTTAAAATATCGATAGGTTCATCTTCAACGTACAATTTTCTTCCCACCTGGATGTTGTTACCCTTTACCATAGACAACCATCCCTCTTCAGTCTCCCTGTAGAACAAAATCTCGACCTTCCCGCCGGTATCTTTTTGTCCATGGACCCTTGCTGGGATGACTTTCGATCTGTTTTTAACTAGGACGTCGCCTTCTCTGAGTAAAGTTGGTAATTCTGAGAATTTGAGATGTTCATAACCTTCGTTTTTCAGGTAAAGTAATCTAGAATCGTGTCTAGGTCTTACAGGTTCTTGAGCGATCAAGCTTTCATCCAACTCGTAATCGAAGTCTGAAAGTTTCATGTCTCCCCTATCTAAGAACTTATACTAAAATGTTGATGGACGAAAAATGGATCATCTCTTGTACTTTTTATAGATAAATATCATCACGAAACCAAAGATTATAGGGAATATTAGAGCCGAGTAAAAGGATTGAAAGATTTGGATATCTGTGTATTGGTAAAGTACAAACCATGTTAGAACCGCCATAGCAGTGGCGAACATGGCTATCGGAAGTACTTCTAACATCTCCATAACGCTATGATTATCCAAAAAGAGATATATAACACTATTTGATAGAACTCACATCGACCAATAAGCATTTAATACACCTCTATTATCTCCCTTCCACTTATCAGCCCCGTAATGTAGTGGTCAATCATGTGAGGTTCTGGTCCTCATTACGGCGGTTCGAATCCGCCCGGGGCTATCTTTTAATTTTTGATTTCACGAAAACGGAAAATAATAAATCAACCGATAAGATATTCATCTGTCCAATATGGGCCCTTAGGGTAGTCTGGATATCCTTTCGGCTTTCGGAGCCGAGGACGGGGGTTCGAATCCCCCAGGGTCCGTTCTTTGCTTATTATAACATCCCTTCCAACACATCTCCCAAGGCATCCATTGTACGAACAACCTTTTCTTCGTACGCATTGTGACCCATGTGTCCAATTCTAAGTATCTGGTCTTCTAACTCACCCAGACTGGTCGCTAACAAGATGTCGTGTTCTTCCTTCATCTTTTTCTGGACTCTCAATGCTTTTCCTTCCATCTTGATAGCGGTAACCGTTGGAGACGATAAACTTTCTTTGGAAGGATATATCTCTAACCCCATCTCGTTAACCCGTTCCCTGCAAAGTTCAGCCATCCTTTCATGTCTATCAAAAACCTTCTCTAAACCTTCATCTAAAATGATATTCATAGATCCGTCGAGAGCGTACAAGTTGGAAACTAAGTGTGTATAAGGAAAGTATTCATCTCCGAACCACATATCCTTCCAGATAGGAAGGTTGGTGTAGTAGGTGTTCTGCTCCTTACCTTCCATGACTTCCCAAGCATATTCACTGACAGATATCGTGGTCAATCCCGGCGGAGAGCTGAAACATTTCTGAGACCCACCTATACAGATATCCATCTTATCGACTGGAACCTCGGTCCCGCCTAGTGATGAAACTGCATCGACGATAGATAAAACTTCATGATCTTTCAAAACTTCAAGAATCTCTCTCAGATCGTTAAGGACTCCTGTTGGAGTTTCACAATGCACCATTGTAGCGGCTTTGAACTCCTCCACATCTACCTTACTTTCAACTTCTTCTACCTTCAAAGGTTCATCATAAGATGATTTTAACATAACAGGTTCTCCGCCGTACATCTTGACAAAATCTGCGAACCCGTCTCCATAGATCCCATTGCTGATACAGAGTACTTTATCACCTTTTTTGATGGTAGAAGCAATAGCAGCTTCCAGACCCAGTATCCCTTCACCACCGAGTATCAGTATATCTTCATCAGTTTCGTAAACTTCTTTGACCTTTTTCTCCAATCCGTGATAGAATTCAAAAAAATCTTCATCAATATCTGGATTCATTATCTCTTTAGCCATAGCCTTCCTGACACCTTCAGGTATCTCGGTCGGTCCCGGAGTCATCAACATATTATCAATATATTTAGAACTTGAACGCAAAAAATGTTTTTGGTCTAACGGATATCCTATTCTTTTAACGGTTTTTTCTTCCTACCGTATTGAGCGATAGAAATACCTACTATGGTGATCACACCAAAAACTACTGTTCGAATACTTATTATCTCACCTATGAACAGGTTCGAGAAGACCACACCGAAGAGTGGAATCAAATAGGTAAAAGATATCTGTTTGGACAGTTCGTTAGAAGTCAGTACTATATACCACATGATCATTGCGATGCCGTTGGAAGCCAACCCCAAAAAAAGAACCAATAACCATACGTTTATAGAGACTCCAGATATATGAGATATCGGTTCGCCTAAGAGAGATGTCGGTAAGAAAAAGACCGTTGCCATTATCATGGAGAAAGTGATCATCGGGAGTGGATCTATCTTTTCCAGGTTCTTCTTAGCGATGATCCCTGAAAAACCGTAGGAAATAGATGTACTCATTAGTAAAAGATTTCCTATCACATAGGGACCTAATATGAATCTCCCCCCTTCGGAAACTAGCATCACAGTTCCGATTAACCCTATAGCCGTCCCTAAAGCCTTCTTTATACCGATATATTCCCGTAGGAATATGGATGATAATATTATGGCAAATATGGGAGTTGTTGTCTGCAATATGGAACTCATAGAGGCGGCACTCTCAGGATCCATCATGTTCATTCCGATATTTTGTGCAGCAAGCGGTAAAAAAAATTGGGTAACAGCTATACCCGTGATAGGTATAAATCCGATTTTGAACGTATTAATAATTTTATCCTTGGATTGAGTGTAAAGCATGTATGCTATCAGAGGCACAGCTCCGAACACCATCCTCATCAAACCTAATGTTAAAGGAAGCATATGATCTAAAGAGATCTTGATAATTGGAAACGAAATTCCCCATATCACGGTTGATAGAAGTAAAACAATAGTCTGTTTCTTTCCGACCATATCTAATTTCATAGGACAGTTGAGTATCTATATCATCAACTATATAAGAAATTCTATTATACATGAGGGTTAAAGTAGTTTATAATCTTACACTTCCTCTAAACCATCGAGTTCATCGATTATACCCTCTATTTCGTTTTCGTCACATATCATCTTAAGGGCATCTATAGCAAATTTTCTTACCCATCTATCATCGTCGTTCAGCAGTTGTTTTATATCCTCTACGGCGCCTCTACACCCTATCTTACCCAGTGCAAGAGCAGCATCTCTTCGTGTATTTTTGTCATTGTCATTTAGACATTGTTTAAGATCATCACAGGCTTCATCACTCCCTATTTCACCAAGGGCCCAGGCTGAGATACTCCTGATCTTTGGATTACCAGAATACAACAACCGTATCAGATCATAAACACATTCTTCATTCCTGATCCTCCCTAGAGCAAAGATCGCATATTTTCTAACACATATATCTTCATCGGATAGAGCAGGACGGATATACTTCACAGCCTTTTCATCTTTGAGATAACCTAGAGCATCTATCGCTTCCTTTCTTATATCTGCATCTTCATGCTTTAATCTCCTCAACAATTCAAAAACAGCTCTTTTATCACCCAATTTACCTAGAGCTTCTATTGCAGCTGCTTTCACCGATTCTTCTCTATCATAAAGTCCCTCGGTGACGGCCTCTATCGCACTATCATCACCGATCTCACCCAAAGCCCAGATAACCATACATCTTACATCAGCATTCGAGTCCTGTATATGTTTGAGGAGAGGTTGTACCGCTTTTTTACTACCGATCTCACCTAGAGCGCAAGCAACCATTCCTCTAACTACCGGTTTGTCATCATCTAAACATTCGAGAAGACAATCTATATGTTCTTCTTCCCCGATCTCTCCCAAAGCTTGAGCAGCGTTTCTCCTGACATCCAGGTACTCATCTCCTAAAGCATCTCTCAGAACAGGTATAATATTTTCATCTCCGATTTCACCGAGGGCATCAACTATCTGAGCTCGAACTTCAGGGTCATCATCGTCGATGTTCTCCGCTAGAGCTTTTTTTACTTCTTTCGTACCAATTTGACCCAATATCAATGCCGCTCTTTTACGAAGTACTGCTCCCCCCTTTTTGAAATCGTGGATCACTGCATTGATTATTTTCTCGTTACCAACGTTTCCGATAGCCTTTGCAGCAGCCCACCTAACCTGGTCATTTCTATTTAATAAAGCAGCTTTTTTCAAAACTTTCCAAAGGTCATCGATCTTGTTTCCATCAATCATGCTGATGGCGTCTATTTTATTTTCTATATCCTCACCTTCAAGAATGGTTTTTTCTAGTTCAATCTCATCACTAGATTTTCCCTCATCCTTCATTTCGCATCAACTATAGATTAAATCTACAACCACTCTTTTATTTACATTTTCCGATTATTACTTAAGTTTCAAAAATTCTAAATAATCTTAAGCTCTCCGTAGGAATAGAAATGATAACATGATCCTATCAGACGGCCAGATTGAAGAATTGCTAAAAGAAAAATTATTACAGATAGAACATTTTTCTGAAGAAAACTTGACACCGAATGGGTACGATCTAACTATAGATGAGATATCTATCAAAGGTGAAGATCCAATAAAAGAAGAGGAAGTTACGATCCCGCCCCAAACATGGTTTGCGGTATCGACCCGTGAATATGTTAAATTTCCACCGGAAGTGGCAGGAGAACTTTGGATAAGAACAACTTGGGCTAGAAAAGGCGTACTTGCTTCCTTTGGAATGATAGATGCCGGTTTCGAAGGAAATCTTACTTTGAGCGCATATAACACTTCCAGAGAAATAACCATCCCTATAGGAGAAACCTTCGCTCAGATGGTATTTCACAAGTTGGATCGTAGAAGTGATAAATTATACGGTGAACGTTCAGGAAATTACCAAAAATCAAAAGGTATCAATTTGTAAAAGCAGAATTTTAAAGTAGTGCCTAAACATGTGTTGTAATGATGACTGTAGTAATAGATGGAGAAAGACTCACCGTCCAGGATGTTCATCGGGTAGCTAGAGAGTATGAAAAAGTCGGTCTAGCTGAAGAATGTTTAACTAAGATCGAAGCTTCAAGAAAGAT
>JBNJDY010000045.1:0-12444 GCA_051745305.1 Thermoplasmatota archaeon | reverse complement strand
CCCCAAAATGGTTTCCCTTGGACTTCCGTACAGCCCTTACACTCAGGTTCTTTCTCTCCTTTGAACTAGTCGCAGTCATCTTGTCTGTGACTTTAATAACTGACAATTTTTATACCTGAAAGGCTATAACCAAACATGGATAGAATATTCGATAAAGTGCTGGTCATACCACCTGGAGAAAGTTATAAGAGATGTGTTTCTAAAAATCCGGAACACGGAACTATCGATTTAGATAAAACATTGAAGCAGCACGAAAATTACGTGCGAATACTTGAGAAACATGGTATCATGGTAGAAAAATTACCTATCCAGAAGTCATATCCTGACAGCATATTTGTCCAAGATACAGCGCTTATCGGTGAAGAGTCTAATACCGCATCTATATGCCGGTTCGGTGAACCCTCTAGGAGGGGAGAAGAAAAGGTGATTGCAGAACATCTGAAACAGGATGGATACGAGATCAAGAAAATACATACTCCGGGGACCGTAGAAGGCGGTGATATCTTGGTCACTGATCAAAACAAAGTTTTCGTCGGTATCTCTGAAAGAACCAATGAAGAAGGGATCGACCAGCTTTCCAGACATTTTCCAGAAACAGAATTCGTAAAGGTCCCAGTCACTGAAGTATTTCATCTATTATCTGGTGTCAATTTTATTGGAGACGGAACTTTGTCTATATGTCCAGAAATAGTTGATGTAAATAATTTCGAAGGATTCGATCTGGTCAAGATACATAGATCGGAACAAGATACTATGTACAAAAATAAACCCATAAATCTCCTCTATCTAGGTAACGACAAAGTACTCATGCCCGATGTTTACAAGAACACTAAAAAATTATTGGAAGATATGGGTTATACCATAATAACCATGGACATTTCGGAGTTCTGGAAGGGAGACGCTGGAACTACCTGTCCCATGCTGCCGTACTACAAAGAGATCTAATCTAACATCTTTATCTCTTTTTCAAGATCATCTACAGAATAACTAGAGATGTATCCCTGATCTATCAGAATTTTCTCCATCTCCCATATAGTGTTTCCAGCCATATCCGCGGCTTTACTGATGGTTATTTCTCCCTTCCTGTACCTATCGGCTGCCTTTTCCCTTAAGTACTGTTTATATCCCTTCTCAAGGAGTTTACGGATTATGGTGGACCTATCTAGCCTTTCATCTTCGCTCAGCGATTCCAACTCTTCGATAAATTTCTTGTCCAATCTTACCCCTATAGATGCTTTCATATCAATCCTACCTCCATCTTGGTCTTATCTAATACTGCTGTGCTGAACCATCCTACTTCCCCTAGGATATCCAACGCAACTTTCACTTTATCTTTATCGATCTTTTTTTCTTCGAATAGTTTGATTATGATCGAAAGTGTACCGATGATATCTAACTCTAATATGACCCTTTTTCGCCTAACATTATCATCATCAGTAGCAAGGAAATCAGCCTCTTTTTCCCAATATAGTGCCACCGCTTCGGCCTCACCACCTTGTATATTGAAATCATTTGCACGTTCTATCAGTTTATTGTCATCTACTTTACAGACCTCTATCTTATTTTTATCTATGATCTCCTCTATCAGTTTAGCATCGGGATAACCTTTCTCTTTCCCGATTTTAACAGTTTCTTCCCAGACCTCGTTTGGGATCAAATTCATCTCAAATAAGTCGCAGGAATCCTCTAAAACCGAGGTCTTAGCTAGATGGATCAAGATCATCGCGTCTTTTATCACTATCATCGTAATACAATATGCACATTGTATAATATAAAGCTTTTCACAGACTAGATCTCTTTCGTTTCTTCAAATTAGCCATTGATGTCACTCCCACTCCTCCATCTCGTAGGACATATCCCAGAATTTCAATTCCAACCGACTGCTGGTAACAAATACCTCTTTCAGTCTTTCTCGTTCACTTTCACTGGCATCTCTAGCCATCTGGTTCATGAGTTCTTTACTCCACTCAGATAGGTCTTCAAATTCATCCGAGGAGTACATCTCTATCCAATCTCGGTACGGATTATTCTCACTAGTATCTCCAGTTTCAGCTAATCTTTCACCGATCTCTAAAAATCCCCAAAAACACGGGACCAATGCCGCTATTATCTCTGGAAGTGTACCCACAGATGCTGTTCTGACTAGAAAATCCGTATATGCTTGACAAGTAGGTGACTTTTCAACTCCTTCAAGCTCTTCATCGGATATTCCGAATTTTGCAGCGTAACTGCGATGCAGCTGCATCTCCGTGTTCAACACACCATCTAATAGTTCAGCGAACTTCTGCATGACCTCAAGTTCATTAGCTTTTCCGGCAGCAAATGCGAATGCTCGGGCATAATCGATAAGATATACATAATCCTGCAGAAGCCAGTATTCGAACTTCTCCCGATCTAATGTTCCATCTCCGATGCCTTTGACGAAGGGATGTTCATGATAGGCCTCCCATATATCAGATGCCTCCTCACGAAGTTCTTCACAGAATGTCATTTTATCAAAACCTCCTTTATAGATTGTAAATATCTTCAAATTATTAATAGTTATTATCTAAATTTTAGCAAACTTGAGATAGAATCTTTAATAACAAGACTCTTTTAGCCTATATCATGAAGATAGGGTATCCGTGCATAAACAGATCTATCGACTGCACGACCAACAGTACATTTCGCTTGAAGTCATACTCCGTTGAAAATCTTATAGGGAAAGTTGAGAATAACCTGGATTGTTTAGAAAGAATCCTCAGATTCAACATCGAACGGGATATGCTGTTCTTCAGGATAAGTTCGGATCTGGTTCCATTCGCTTCCCACGAGGTGAACGATTATGATTGGGGAGAACACTTTCGTGATAAATTCAAAGAAATCGGGAGCATAATCAAAAAGAACAATATGAGGATATCCATGCATCCAGATCAATTCATCGTTTTAAATTCGAACAAAGAAGACGTTTATCAGCGTAGTGTCGATGAACTTCTTTATCATGCAAAAGTACTTGACCTTCTAGGTCTGGATAGGACTGCGAAGATTCAACTTCATGTAGGTGGAGTATATGGTGAAAAAGAAAAAAGTAAAAAACGGTTTATAGATAGGTATCAGGAGTTAGATGGGGCCATCAAAAAGAGACTAGTGATCGAAAATGATGAAAAATCTTACAGTGTGAAGGATTGTTTGGAGATAAACGAAGAAAGCGGCATCCCAGTACTATTCGATTATTTTCATCATAGTTTGAAAAACAATGGTGAAGAGCTGAGTTGGATTTTAAAGGGAGTCGAAAGTACATGGAAAAAACAAGATGGCATACCTATGGTCGATTACAGCTCCCAGATGATGTATGAAAGGGAGGGAAGACATGCAGAATCTATCGACAAAAGGGATTTCGTGAAATTCACAGAACGTTCAAAACCACACGACTTCGATCTTATGTTGGAGATAAAAGATAAAGAAAAAAGTGCCATCAAGGCTGTTGATCTGGTTTCTGATGACCCAAGATTCATTCCAGCTCAGATTTGATCTCACGCAGTTCTGATTTTATATCCCTCAACTCTTTTGTTACATTTCTCAGTTCTGAGGCGATCTCAGAGTTCTGTCCGGATCTAGAACCACCACTCATACCTTCCATCATCTGAGCAAAGGGATTCGCTCTACGAGAGCCTCTCCCCGGTGGACTTTGCCCCTGAGATTGCTGTTGTCGTCTTTCCTCGATCCTTTTCTCCATCTTCTTCCTGAACTCTTCGGCTCGCTCTTCTGGACTCATTTTTTCATCGGACTCTTCATCTGTCATGATACCAGTTGGTTATGTAGGGGGTGGTTTTTTAAAAGTTATCCATTATATTTGGTTAAGACCGTTTGATTATGGTTTTGATTAACCTTATTGGATTGTAAAGCTTTCCTCTATCTTTGATAGGCCAACCATATACTAGATTGTAAATCATAATCAGTGAAACTACCGTACCCACAAAATTACAGAGTAAATCGTAGACCGTATCTTCGATCCCAGCTTGTAGTCTCCTACCAAAGAATACATCTACATAAAATTCAGATATCTCCCATACCACCCCTATAGGAAATATAGATAGTAGCACGATTACGGGTATCAAATAAGAAGGGATGTACAGATTTGTAGACATCCATCCTAGATAAACTAAGAATGAAAAAACTAAAACTGCCACGAGTGTTCCAGCGAAAAAGTGTGTCACACCGGGCCACCATTGAAAATATCTGTAAAATCCCATAGGTCTCCCAAATGCGTATATGAAAGTGACTGAAGTGATCCAAAGATAAACTATAGATGGGGGTTCAACATCAGTGTTTATTTTGAATAAATCAGGGGATACTGCGAATAGTAACGAAAATATCGACCAGCCTACAATCACCCATCTCTCTATTAAAATTCCGTAGATGATGGTTACAAAAATACCTGCCTGTAAAACTCTAGATACTAAAATGTGATTGTGGTTGTTATATTTTTCAAATAGGACGTTCAAAAGTCTAAGAAACTCCTCCCTATGATTGGTAAAATCATTTCTATATTTAAAATCTGAACCTACGTTATTCAAAGGGAAGAATTCATAACTTTCGATATAATCTCTAAGATTAACCCCTATAGCCAATCCCGATAATGAGACAATGAAAAGATATACCATCAAATGTGTATTTCCTCCCAGATACCCAGTATCTAGAAATTGGTCTGTTAAAAAACGGGTTATTCCGATTACGGTACCCATCCCTATTGTGGATATCGTTATAAAAAAAATGGTGAAAAACCTAGTTGGCCTGAATCTTGTATGGCTGTCCATATTCAACATGAACATGAACGCAAAAATCGCTGCTAGGGCTGTAAAGCCTATGTCCCTGAATACAAAATAGAAGTACAGATCGAGGAGCCTAGCCGCACCCATAGCACCGAATAACATAGGTAACATACACCATATGAAAAGATCAACCTTCAATTTTTCAAGATCCATTCGTCTGTACGGTTCAGGATTTATTTTATTCGTGTAATACATCAGGATTAAAAAGAGCAGTGTCATGATAGATAGAAGCACATCTCCCGCACTAACAGCAATAATTAATATAGGTACTCCGACTATCAACACACTGGATAGGAATATCCTGCCCCTTTTCCCTTCGACCATTCAAGTTTATTAAGTTTTTCAAGTTATAAAATTATTTCCTATCTTGAGTAACTTTTTTAACCCTCTACCGCATATATTAACATCTAGGTGAATTTATGGCATTGAAAGATATTATAGATCCAAAAAGTAAAAGGACTTTTATGATAGGCAATCAAGCTGTAGCAAGAGGGGTGTTGGAAAGTGATGTAAAAGTGACTGCGTTTTTCCCAGGATCACCTACAAACGAGATCTTGGATACTCTGTACATCCTATCAGGAGAATTTGAAGACCTTAAGATGGAAGTTGCTGCTAACGAAAAAGTTGCACTCGAGACTGCTGCCGGTGCGGCCATGGCAGGTGTGAGGGGTTTCACTTCCATGAAAAGTGTCGGTTTGAATGTGGCTAGTGATACCTTTTTCACACTCGGCTACACCGGTGTGAACGCTGGACTGGTACTTCTGATAGCTGATGATCCCCATGCTCATTCTTCACAGAGTGAGCAGGATGGACGTTACTACGCAGAAGCGGCTCACGTTCCGATGCTGGAGCCGTCCTCAGCTCAAGAGGCTTATGAAGCAGTGAAGTACGCCTTCGAACTTTCAGAAAAATACGAAGTACTTTCATTGATCAGAACTACAACTAGAGTTAATCATCAAAGTTCAAACGTGGAAATAGGTGAGCTTGACAGAACGCCATTGGAAAAGAAATCTTGGAAGAATGTTCAGAAAAAGTTCTATACACTCGGAGCTAAGGCAAGAGAGTTGAAGGAGAATTCATTGAAAAAATTAGAGAATATACAAGAAGATTTTGAGGAGAATTCATTGAACAGAGTCATCGAAGGTGAAGGGACGACCGGTATTATCACATCCGGGGTCTCTTTCCTTCATGTTCAGGAGGCTCTGCAGGTCCTTGATCTAGATATTCCCATCCTTAAACTAGGTACTACATATCCCCTTCCTGAAAGTACCATAATGAATTTCATAGATGGGCTTGAACAAGTGATAATAGTTGAGGAGTTGATGCCTTATCTGGAGGACCGAATCACTCAATTGGCCAAGGAAAGTGATTTAGAGATCAAGGGTAAGAGAAGTGGAGATTTCGGTATGGTCGGAGAGTATGACGTCCCGCGGGTAGTCAATGGAATTTCATCAGTTCTAGAAATTGACCCTCCTAAAGATTATGACAAATTCGTCAAAAAAGCTGAGAAATTGAAAGAAATACTCCCTAAAAGAACACCGATTTTCTGTGCAGGATGTCCACACCGTGCAACCCTCTGGTCTCTTCAACAGGCGATCAAAGATAAAGACTACGTTTTCAACAACGATATAGGCTGCTACTCGATGTTTTTACTCGAACCCTATGAGATAACTGATTCACTTTTATGTATGGGTTCTTCTTTAGGACTTTCCAGCGGTATGCAGCATGTTCTAAATGAAAAAGTTATTGCCATGATCGGAGACTCAACTCTCTTCCACGCCGGATTACCTGGATTGGTAAATGCGGTTCATAATCAACATGATATGACTTTGATAGTCCTCGATAATAGTGTTACTGCCATGACTGGACAACAGCCCAACCCTGGTTCGGATTTCGGTCCGGATGAGGTTACTGAGATCGATATAGAAGCTGTCGTCAAAAGTTTAGGTGTGAAAAAGGTAAAGAAAATAAATTCATTCCAGCCTCAGGATAACGTCGATGATATCGCAGATATGATAGAATATGAAGGAGTTTCAGTGATAATCTCCGAAGGACCCTGCGCGCTTTATCATGACCGTAAAAAAAGAAAACAGGGCGAACCGATAATACCCAACAGGGTGGATGACGATACATGCCGGTCCATATACAAATGTGTTAGTGACTTCTACTGCCCGGCTATCGAGTTGGATATGGACAGTTTACATACTGAAATCAAGAAAGATCTCTGCGATGGCTGTATGGTCTGTGGCAAACTGTGTCCGATAGATGCCATCGAGTCCACTGGAGGTGAGAAAAATGAGTGAAGATAGGTTCAACATAATGTTGTCAGGAGTCGGAGGACAAGGATTGATGCTTCTCTCAGAAACCATAGGGCGGGCATGCAGCAAAATGGATAAGAAGGTGATCACTGGAGAACAGCATGGTTTGTCACAGAGAAGCGGTTCTATCTATGTACATCTGAGGATCGGTGAAGACGCTCATTCCCCCTTGATACCCTATGGAGAAGCGGATCTTATGGTATCGTTGGAAGGGATAGAAGCTCTAAGGAACATAGAATATCTCAAACCAGATGGACATATTATATCGAGTAACAGGTTGATGCACCACCCCATCGAAACGAACAAAGTAGTCGAGGAAAAGGTTGAGGAGTATATCACCATCGAGGATATAGTCGAGAAGTTAAAAGATGTGACTGAGAAGATCTACATGATCGATTCTCTATCCCTTGCCGAGAAAGCTGGCAATCCAAGAACAGAAAATGTGGTACTACTTGGTGCTGTAACCACCATTCCGAATTTCCCATTAGAAAGAGACGTCTTAAAAGAGGTCGTCAAGGAAACCGTGCCGGAAAAAACTATAGATACTAACCTTAAGGCCTTTGAACTGGGTTACGAAGAAGCTTCTAAGAACAGATAAATATTAGAACTTAGGCCTGCTCACCATATGCGATCCAGAGTAGTTCCAGTTCATCTGAACCCTCTTCTTTTTTTACTATATGTGCAGTGTTAGGGGGTACGTGGACTGACATGTTTTTCTCCAGTTCTATCTCTTCACCGTCGATAACCGCTGTACCGGTTCCACTGAGTACTGAGAACACCTGATTCCAGGGGTCCCGCTCGTCTTCGTTTATCTGATCACCCTTTTCGATAGAATAATATGCTGACCTGATACCGTGTCCATAAGCAATCGGGACAGCGTTACCTCCGTGAACTTTTCTAGAATGTTCTTTACCCAATATGGTGATCGTCGGGTACTCTTTACTGAAAAAATGTACAAGAAAATGATACATCATCTGCATTTTCTGAGCATCCATCTCCTCGCCTTCCTGCACTTTAAAATCCAATGGTGCTGAGTCAGACATATGGGCTCTTCCAGCGGCCGTCATCCCGTTCCATTTTCCAGAACTTAACTTTTCAAACGTTCCCTCGGACATGACCAGTCCTATATCTCCCTGGTTTTCTACACCTGCTTCTTTGACTTCGATTTTGCTCTTTCTCATCTCTACAAGAAATCCTTCTTCATCCCCGACCAATAAGTGGATTTTACCCTGTAATTCGTCCGGTTTTTTAGCAGTATAAAATTTCGACATCTCCTTTAGTTCTTCGAGTATATTCATAGATTTTAGAGCCGTTTGAAGGTATTTAATTAATTCGAATTTGGGGAGGAACAAGTATAGTTATCTTTAGAATTTCTAAGGTATGTTTCAAAGTAAAAATAGATAAATTTATTATCGATACCTATATCATTGAAATTAAAGTGATAATTTGAAAAGACCGTATGTTATCTTAGGAGTTTCAGCCTCTATCGATGGAAGGATATCTTTGGGACCCAACAGAACAATGATGGATATGGATGAAAGAGATTCAGTTTTGGGAACCGAGAAAGAATGGAACGATTTTAGAGATCAATTGGAATATATATACAACTTTGATGTATGGATGGACGGCAGTAATATGCTTGTAAAAGAAGGACAGGAACTTAAAGAACTAGAACCATTCGAAGACGATGAAAACACGTTATACGAAGATTACCTTCCCGATGATATAGTATCACAACCAGACTTGAAAGGATTTTTAGCTGTAGTAGATGGTAGGGGACGGGTTAGAGGAGGATATCCCGGTGAAGACAATAGACCTCTCATACATCTTGTATCGAACAGTGTTCCTCCAGAGTACCTTAATTTCCTAAGAAAGAAAAAGATACCTTATCTGATCACTGGTGAAGAAAAGGTAGATCTTGAAAAGATTTTGGAAAAAATGAAATCTAAATTGAACATTGAAAAGGTTCTTACAACATCTGGAGGAAGATTGTCTGGTGCTCTTCTAAGAAAAGGACTTCTAGACGAAATAAACATACTTTTCAATCCCGTGATTATAGGCGGATATGAAACTCCTACCCTTTTCGCTTCTCCAGACTTGAAAGAAGACGAATGGCCTACAAGATTAAAACACTTGATGACCCAGATCGAACCTGACGGAACTATAAGGGTGCGGTACAAAGTAAATCCTGAATAAATAGCAATACTCCCCAATCTTACAAAAATTATAAAAACAATTCGTATTCCTTCTCCCCTTCAATCATGTTAAAAGGATCGTTTTCTAGAAAAATAGGAATAAAACTATCATCGAAGTATAGAGGGGTTATCCTGTTAATTCTATTTTTCACAATACTAATAGCATTTATTGGAAGACTTACAACCTCTGTGGCACTTAAAGAGATCGGGGACGAACTGGTCTGGTCTAGTGCGGAAAAGGGTTTCTTAGGCGGAGTGCTCATGGGCATCTTTTTGATTAGTTACGGTTTCTCTAATATATTTTTGAGTCCGAACATCGATAAGTACGGTACTAAAATAGTTCTAGTGAGTTCAATGGTGGGATGCTCTTTCGCAGTTTTCCTAGGAGCTTATTTCGGACATATCTACACCCTTTTCTTGATATCCAGATTGTTAATAGGTTTGACACAGGGTGTCATGTTCCCTGTAGCAACTAAAGTCATCGCCAAATGGTACAAGAAGGAGAAAAGAAATCGTGCAAATTCTATCTTCATGATAGGGATTCCTGTCGGTGTAGCGATCGCACCTATACTTATGGGACCTATCATACATCTGTACAATTGGCAGTATTCATTCTATGTAGTAGCTATAATCGGTTTTGTACTTGCTGTTCCTATTTTACTTTTCATAGACGACTCACCCTCGGATATCGATGTAGATCGTACATACAATCGGGATATCGATATCAAGAAGGCTTTCAAAGGACTTTTACAAGACAGGGATTTCAAACAGGTCGTAATCGGTTTTACCACTGTGACTTGCTTTTGGTGGGGAGTCACCCTCTGGGCACCCACTTACCTGGAACAAGTGTACGATTTCCAGATCAGCGAGATGCCCTATGTAGCTGCGATCCCCTACGCAGGAGCTATATTAGGGCTGCTTATCGGTTCTTATGTTAGTGATGTAAAAGGAAACCCAAACAAGATCATCATCTTCTCACTATTTACCACTGGGATCATGATAATGATTCTGACGTTATCACCGGTCCCGAACCCGGGAACAGCTATCGCATTACTTTTCATAATATTCTTTTTCGGGCAGCTTGCACCACCTTTATTTTTCACTAAGCTTCAGAACTCAATATCCCAGGAAGAATTGGGCTCAGCTACAGGATTGATGAACGGTACAGCAAATATTGTTGGAATTATCGGACCAGTCGGGGTAGGTTCGGTAGTTGCTTTGACTGGGTCTTATGATCTCGGATTGCTGACATTGACTTTTATAGTATTTACTGGGCTTGTAGGATTTTTCTATGCACTCAAATCTAAGAATTGACACTCAATCCATATGTAAGTCCCGTCGTGGATGATACGTAGGAGTGTAAACCTATACTCTTCTCAAAAATTTTAATATGAACATGATTTAAGGTTTGATGTAAGCCCATCCTTCATTCTGCTTTTCAACTAACTCTGTGACTCCTGCAGGAACTACCTCTATACCTTCAATAAGTTCCTCTTCTTCTATGCGTAAGCCTTTCAAGCTGTTTGAACATACCTTGACAACGATACCATTTCCTACCATGGTTTTCACTCTACCCTCATAATTGCTGTTCTGCACAAAGTCACGGACGGCCATACCGTTGACCAAAAGCTCTGCTTCTACATCATCCATATCTTTTTTTAAATTCCTGATATTAGCCAATACCTCATTGGTATTTTTTTCTTCATTCAAGTGGAAAACTACCTTCATCTAACTCAACTCCTTTTTGACCAAATCTAATGCTTCTTCCAAGGCTTCACCTTTACCCTCGGGTTTGCTGCCTCCTCCCTGGGCGGTCTTTGGACTTCCTCCTCCACCACCGTTCACCTTCTTGGCAGATTCTCTCAGGATCTGTGACATATCTATACTTAAATCATCACTCCTTGAGAACACCATCTGGACATCGTTTCCCTTTGATATCAGTAAAACGATCCTTTTATCTTCACTTGTTAAGCGTTCCGCTGTTGATAACATCCCTTTTACATCCATGTCCACTATACCTTTTACCACTTCGATTCCGTTGATATCTTCGCCGGGAAGGAGTTCCTCTGCGACAGCGATAGCCCTGTACTTCTTCAGTTCATCGAGCTGTTTACCTCTCTCCTTCCATTCCGAGAAGAACCTTCGTGCAGTATATGGGAGTTCCGAAGTGCTTACACTGAATGCATCACAGGTTTCCAACAGTATATCTTCCTGCTTCTGCATCTCTTCAACAGTGGCCATGCCAGCTGTGAATGTAATCCTTTCTACTCCGTCCTGGATCCTTTGTGTATTTTTGATCTTGATAGCTCCAATCCCGGATGTGTTATCACAGTGAGTTCCGCCGCATGCCTGAGCGTCATAATCGACCTGGTCTGATATGTAGACCACACGTATAATGTCACTTTCAGGTACTCCACCCTGATAGAGTTCGAAGCCGAACCTTTCCTCTGCTTCATCCCTAGAAAGTTCCTCTTTAGTTACTGGGATACTATCTAAAACCAACTGGTTGGCAAGTTTCTCGATTTCCTTGACCTGATCCCTGCTGATCCTTTTGTAATGAGATAGATCGATCCTTGCACTATCAACTCCTTTCTGCGCACCACTCTGCCAGATATGCTTACCTAAAACTTTCCTTGCGCTGCTGATCACAAGATGTGTAGCCGTATGATGTCTGGTCAAGTTCATCCTTCGGTCCCAGTTGATCATTCCTCTCACGGTTTCACCCGTAGAGATATTACCATCGATCTCGTGTATTATCAGACCTCCTTCCCTGCGGACGTGTTTTACAGGTACCGTTGATTCTTCGGTACTGAGCGTACCTCTATCAGAAGGCTGACCGCCACCTTCTGGGTAAAACAAAGTTTGATCGAGTATGACTTCCCCTTCATCTGAATGTATTACCACTGCTTCGAAGGTTTTTTCATTCTCCTCTAAGTAATAAAGTGGAGTCGTTTCGGGTAGATCGGGATATTCTGATGTTTCGATCTTCTTATCTTCTTCTTTTCCTTCATGCCTTTCAGCAAGCAACGAGTTGAAATTCTCGGGTATGTAGACATCTATATTATGATCTTCTGCTAGTTCTTTGACTATAGTAGGATGAATTCCGTGGGTATCGTAGAA
>JBNJDY010000044.1:0-13068 GCA_051745305.1 Thermoplasmatota archaeon | reverse complement strand
TCCACTCTATTAGCGATCTTCCTATCGTGTAGAAGATTGTATTCGAAACCGAGTTCGAAAGCCTTCTCATTTTCGATCACCATGGGTTCTCCGGGAGGATTTGCACTGGTCATCACCAGTCCCTCGACATCCATCTTATCGAACATGACAAAGTGCAATCCAGTGTAAGGGAGCATGATCCCAACTGTAGGTAATCCAGGTGCAGCATGATCTAAAAGTTCTTCTCGATATTCCTTCTTCCTGTATATCATTATAGGTCTGCGAGGTCCTTCAAGAACATCTTTCCTTTCGATATGGACGTATTTTGAGATCGTTTCAACATCCGGCATCATCAGAGCGAAAGGTTTCTCAGGTCGGCCGTAGATCTCTCTTAATCTCGGTATCTCATCTAATCTACAAACTATGTGCATACCACCCCAACTCTTGGCGACCCCTATCTCACCCTCTCCGATGATTTCACAGAACTCATCAACTCCTCCGATCACATCCCTATCAGGGTTATAAAGTGTATAACTAGGACCACATATAGGGCATGAAGTGGTCTGGGCGTGGAATCTCCTATCTGATGGATCTTCGTACTCTCTCTTACACTTTTCGCACATGGGAAAATCGTCCATGGTGGTTTTATCCCTGTCGTAAGGTAAAGAGTAGATCGCAGTGAATCTTGCCCCACAGTTGGTGCAGTTGGTGAAAGGATATCGATATCTTCTGTCTTCAATAGATCTAATCTCTTCTAGACAATCTCTGCAAAGTGCGGTATCTACGGGAAGTGTAGAAGACCTTTCTCCCTCTGAACTGTTTAAAATCCTGAATTCCTCTGCATCAGCATGATCTTCAATTACTTCAACACTCGTTATTTCAGCTAAAGGAGGTAATTCTTTCTTCAGTTTTTCCAGGAATGTGTCAGGGTCTCCATCTATTAATACTTCGACTTCACTCCCCATATTCTTGACATGGCCGTTTAGATCCAACGATTCTGCCACTCTGTAAACTGCTGGACGGAAGCCGACACCCTGTACCGTACCTTTCAATATTAACCTCATCGTCATAATGAACTAAATCATAGTTTTATATTTATCTGACGATGGTTAGGGAATTTATTTAAGACAGAACTTCAATTGGGGCTGGATGATATGTGGGATAGATGAGGCAGGGAGAGGACCGGTCATAGGCCCGATGGTAGTGGCAGGTATAGTTGTGAAAGAAGATGCTGAACTGATAAAACTGGATGTTAAAGATTCTAAAAGGCTTTCTCCAAAAAAAAGAGAGTCTTTAGAGGCAGAAATAAAAAAATTAGGTAACTATTCATTAAGGGTGATCTCCGCTGAAAAGATAGATAATCTAAGAGAGGAGATGACATTGAACGAGATCGAAGCCGGTCTTTTCGCATCGATCATCGAAGAACTCTGTGATGAAACTGTTACGGTTTACGTAGATGCGGCTTCAACCGATGAAGATAAGTTCGCATCTATGATACAAGAAAAACTCGAGGACCCCATGGATATCATATCAAGACATGGAGCCGATGACTCCTATCCAGTGGTATCCGCCGCTTCAATTCTAGCCAAAGTGAAAAGGGATGAAGAAGTAGAGCTTATCGAAAAGGAATTAGATGAAGAGATAGGAAGTGGATACCCATCGGATATCAGAACTAGAGACTTTTTAATGAGATGGATAAATCAAAACGGTGACCTTCCACCATATACCAGAAGGTCCTGGGAAACTGCAAGAGAGATGTTATCTAGATCCAAGAACAGTACATTGGATGATTTTAAGTGAGTAAGAAACTATTTAAATAAGCGATTATTCCATTGCTTAGTGAAAATTCATGAGTGATGATTTAGAACCTAGGGAACTGCTTGACAAGATGGTGAGTAAGTTCGAAAAAACCGTTGAGGAAAAAGATGATATTGAAGATAAATTAGAGGGGTTTAAGAGAGATGTATCCGTCGTATTCAACGATGATGGTAATTACCATTTTAACATAGACGAAACCGAAATAGGTGAGATCAAGGAAGGAAGTGACGACGATGCAGATATTACAATAACTACTGATACAGAAACCCTTAATGCCCTGCTGAATAAAGATATGAAACCTATGGAGGCATACGCTAGAAAGAAGATCAAGGTGGACGCCTCTTTTATGGATATGCTGAAGATTAAAAATATATTCTGATCAACTATAACGATCGATTTCCGAAGGCGGCAACTTCATAAATTCTCTAAGAAGAGTCGTAGCATAACATCCCTTGTTTAAACCAAACTCAAGCTTCAAACCACCTCTACTCAATTCCCAATTTAAATCCCTCACTGTAGAAAACATTTCCCGACGGGTACCGGTTGAAGAAAGACTCGAGAGTTCTGGGATCACGAAATCCTCTTTTATGAGGTTTTCTTCTTCCATCAAACTTCTCTCTATCTCGCCTTGAACACCTCCTGAAAATTCTGTATGGCATCCTATCAACGGGCCACTCACGTACGCTTTACTTTGTTTAACCATGGAAGATGCTTTTTCTAGATTCCTTTCTGAAACTTCGACTTTTGTATTTTTATTAGGAAGACCTGAACTATCAGCTGGTAGTAGAATGTCACCTACCAAGGTATCATTTAGTGGATAACCTTCTTTCAACCTTTCACTCACCATACGGTTGAATAAATAGGATTGATAAGCATGTACGAACATCATCCTAAGGTTCCTAGGGAGTTTTTTAATAGATCCTACATAATCTTCTGGTTTTTTTACAAGATGTTTTATCATGCTTTTTTCAAAATGTAGACTATCAGGGTATATCTCGTATGCTTTTTCGTAATCCCATGTATCTTCTAGAAAACTCCTAGCTTCAAAGCATCGTTCGTTCTCGCCTTCGATGGGATTGGCGATGTAGGTTTTAACCGCTTTTTCAAAGTCTGATTTAACGATATATTTACCTACTTCATGAGTTATAGGCCTCAATGCACCGAACCTCTGGATACCAAACCAGTTCGGGAAGCCACCTTCATCTAGGATCTTACCGCCTACCATATCAGCGAGTTCTAGAGTTTTTTCCTGATCATACTCCATCTCTCTGATGATTATCTTAAAATCGTTACCGTTATGCATGCCTAAATGGAAGGACCGATGAGATTTTTTAACATCAGATATCTTTACATCGTTGATATCGATCTGTTTCAGTTCTTCGGGTTCGGTTTTAAAAGACATCCATTGTACAGTAATTGCCCTTTTGTCTTTAGTCCCCGAAAAAGCTATGTCATCTCTGCTGATCCCTAGTTCTTTAGCAAGTTTTAATATCAGTCTATTGGTCTCCCAATTTCTTGACCAAACTTTAGCTACTGAGTACTCTCCATCCATCAACTCTGGTAATCGGATCCGTTCAGACACACAAAAATCCTCAGGGTAAACTTTTATTTTACCCCCGACACCCTTTGTATCTGTAAAGAAAGTTTCAATTCCCACCTTACTTTCCATCTATTAACTCCTCTCTTATTCTTCCTCTCCAAACAACTCTGTGTATAGTTCTTTAAACTGTCCCTTTATGGATTCTGCGATATCAGTAAGGATCTCCTTTGGTTCCTCACCTTCTATAGCACGGATAGTCAAAACTGGGTCGTCCAATTCTTGATGTTCAACAGAATAATTAGCATCCTCGACCCTTTCATCCTCTATGAGCTGTTCGATGATCGGATACATCACACTTGCATCAGCATCTAATATTTTTATAACGAGTCTTCCTTCGTCCTTTTCGAGCACTTTGAATTCCATAGTATCACTCTTTACATGAAGTTAAAGTTAGATTACTTAAAAGTATTGGTCATCCGTTGAGATATTTATTCACCATCTTGATCGCACATACGTCTCCGCACATAGAGCATGCCTCTTCTTCAGAAAGATTCTTTTTCTTCCTGAATTTCTTTGCTTTATCGGGATCTACCACATTGTCGAACATCTTATCCCAGTCTAGTTTTTTCCTAGCTTTGGATATGCTGTAATCTACATCTAGATCTATACCTCGTGCTATATCAGCAGCATGGGCTGCTATCTTAGATGCTATGGTTCCCTCTTTTACATCATCTATATCAGGGAGCCCCAAATGTTCAGCCGGTGTTACATAACAAAGAAAATCAGCTCCTTTATATGCTGCGATAGCACCACCTATAGCGCCAGATATATGATCGTATCCAGGGGCGAAATCCGTGACGAGGGGACCCAAAACGTAAAATGGAGCTCCATTACAGAGCTCTTTTTGGATCTTAACATTGGCTGATATTTGATCGATAGGTACATGTCCAGGTCCTTCCACCATGGCTTGAACTTTTTCATTCCTGCATCTCTTAACTAATTCACCTAGAGTGATCAATTCCTGGATCTGTGGTCTGTCTGTGGCATCAGCGATAGAGCCGGGTCTGAAACCATCTCCTAAACTAAGTGTAAGATCGTATTCTTTAGCTATTTCGAGTAGATAATCGAATTCAGAATACAATGGATTCTCTTCTCCATTATGAAGTATCCAAGCTGTTAAAAAAGACCCACCTCTACTGACAACATCCGTCAAACGCCCACTTTCTTTTAGTGAATCTACCGCCTTTTTTGTGATACCGCAGTGAACGGTGACGAAATCTACTCCTTCTTCAGCATGCTTTCTGATACCGTTGAAAATATCATCGGAAGTCATCTCTACTATCGCACTTTCTCTAGCTTTGATTAGACCACATTGGTAGATAGGAACGGTTCCTATAGGGAGATCGGTCGACTTGATTATTTTTTTTCTAATCTTGTCTATGTCCCCACCGGTACTCAGATCCATTATGGAATCTGCCCCATACTTTTCAGCGACTTTAACCTTTTCTAGTTCTTTATTAATATCTGACTGTTTTTCTGAAGTTCCGATGTTAACGTTTATTTTCACCTTAAGACCTTTCCCGATAGGTTTAGGAATAGGATCGTGTTTTATGTTTCTAGGTAAGACTGCGTATCCCTTCTTCACCAGTTTAGCTAACTTTTGGCCTGTTACTGGTTCGTTTTTAGCCGCTTCTTTCACAAAATCTGGTACGCCTGCCTCGCATTCTTCTATAAGGGTCATTGGGAATCCATCGGATATACTTATTTAAATCCTTTTGACAAGATTACTAAATAGTAAAAAAAACTATATATCAATCTGGATTATTCAAAACCCCTATTAGAGGTGCTTTAGATTGTCCACAGAAATAGAATGTCCCGTATGTGAATCGAGTATTCCTTCAGATTCTGGTAAGTGTCCGGAATGTGGTGTAGATCTTTCTCTTTTTGATATAGAAGATTCAGAGGCTTCTATCGATTCTGAGGAGGATATCGAAGAGATCATGGATAAATTGGTAGATGATGATGAAGATCTAGAACTTCTTCAAGAGATCAAAGGGTTAAATGGGGATGATATCGAAGAGGAGGAAGAATCCGAGGAGGAACTCGCAGATGAAACTGAAGAGGTTCTCATGTTTGCCTGCCCTATCTGCGATGCTGAAGTATCCGAGGATGCTACTGAGTGCCCCCAATGTGGAGCCATCTTCGAGGAGGATGAGGAGGAAGAATCCGAAGAGGAAGAGATATCCTATGAAGAAACAGTCCGAGAAGAAGCTTTGGATGAAAAAAGTAAAGAATTGACTGAAGGAATTGATAGAATCAAGAGCATATTGAGTGATATTCGAAGTGCAAAGATAGACAATACAGCTTTCAAGGACCAAATGGACGATCTAGTGGATATAGCTAAAAGTGGAGATTATGACGAGGGCTTGAAATTATTGAATGAACTAGAAGAGATGGGAGAACATATACTGAAGATAGACGGAATTTTATCTGATGTTAATTCAACTATAAAAGACATACCGGATGATATAGACGTATCAGAACAGCTAGAAAAATTGGATTTGGTTATGGATTTAGGTGAAGACGGGGATTATTCCTCAGCTCTTATAAAAGCTGAAGAGATAGTGAAAGAACTCGAAGAGAAAAAAAGCTCTAAGCTAAAAAAATTGGACGAAGAAGTGAAAGGAAAAATTAAGGAAGCCCGCACATCGCTGTCGGAGGCTAGAGCAACTAAGATCAATATCGATGATATAAAAGAACTGATGCGGATGGCTGTTAAAGATAAGAAAGAAGGATCACTAAAAGAAGCCATCGAGGGATTTGAAGACGTAGCTAAGTGGTCTGATAAAGTTGTTTATTTATACAATTTATTATTAAAAAATAAAAGGAAAATCAAAAAATTAAAAGATCAGGGACTAGAATATAAAAAATATATAACCGATCTAAAGGAATCTAAAAGGAAGGCCGATGATGGCAATTATACCGATGCTGAGAAACTGCTCAAAGAACTCTCCGAAAGACTCCAATCAGAGTCGAAAGAATCTGAAGAGAAGGCAGAAGAGGAAGAAGTCGAAGAAGAGAAGGTTGAAGAAGTTGATGATAGATTAAAAGAAGAGTTCAGAGATCGTGTTTCTGACCTTAAAACAAAGGTTTCAAAAGCTAAGGACACATCCGTTGAAATCACCCCTCTAAAATCTCTAGTATCAGAAATAAAAGATGATGGCATCTCAGGTGATTTTGAGGAAGCTCTTGCTAAATTGAATGAATTTGATAGATTATTTGATCGAGTCATTAAAGTCTCTGAAGAAATTGAATCTCTTGAGAGTAGGATAAAGGAATTAGATGAAAGTGGTTTTGAAACTAAGGGATTTGAAGAAGAACTTGAAGAAGTTGTATCTCTCGCCGACCAAGGAGAATACAAGGAAGGAATAGAATTATCAGATAAGGTATCAAAGAACATATCGGAATTCGTTGAAAAAAAGAAAAAAGAAGAGGAGCTAGAGAAAGAAAAAACTAAGGATCAGTTCGTTAAAAAACTATCAGAAGCTCGAAGCAAACTGTCTAAAGCACGGGATTTAAAGTTGAATATAGACGTGTTAAAAAATCTGCTTAGAGATGCGGTGAAAGCGGGAAATCAAGAAGATTACGAACTTGGGTTAGAGAAAACAGATGAGTTAAATGAAAAATACGAAACTCTGCAGGCTATATATGAAAAAATAGAAGATGGTAAAGATCTTATAAGACAACTCAGGGGTGAAGAACTAGAGTATAACAAATATATCAAAGAATTGAAAAAGGGGAAACTAAAAACTGATGAAGGTGATTACGAGAATTCCTTGTCGATGATCAACGAAACCATAAAATCTATGAAAGAGGATCTAGAAGATTCTGAACTAGATGAAAGCATTCCCTCTCCTGAGGAGATAGAATCCGAAGTTGAGGCTGAATTAAAAAAAGTTGAGGATGAGAAAAGGGTAGAGGAAGAAGAAACTATCGAGGTTGAGGAATCAATACCGTCTGAAGAGGAGATCGACGCCGAAATAGAGGCGGAAATAGAAGCAGAGATAGAAGCAGAGATAGATGCTGAATTGATGGAAACTGAAAAACAGGTATCTATCGATGAGGACATGGAATCAATGGATGAAGAAATCCCATCTGAGGAAGTTATTGAAGAACCTAGTGTTGAAGGAGAAAAAGATGAAGAAATACCTGATAAAGAACTTTACATGGGAGATATAGAAAACCTGACAAGCGAAATACGGTCTATGGTAAAACTAGCTAAAGAAAATGACTATGTTTTAGAGAGTGGAAAGGAGATAATCGATAAAGCTTACGAGAGTACTAGACGAAATGATTATGAAACTGCTTACAAGTTGTTATCAGAAGGAAAGGATAAAGTTGAAGAGGAGTTCGAAGGGATTTTAGAAGAAGCTATCGTAGACGTCGAATTGACTCTTGAAGAACACGGCGATGAAAAGGATTTAGATGACACCCAAATGAGTATATCAGAAATCAGGTCACAAGTTGAGGAGGGCGATTTTGAAAGTGCAGTTGATCAATTGAATGAGATAGAGGATGAACTAACCACTACCAAAGGCCCTGGTCAGGAAATCCAGGAGAAGATTGACCGAACGGAAAAAGTTCTCAAAGAAGCACAGTACGTGGGCATCGACATAGAACAGGCTATGGAATTACTTGAAAATGCTAAAAAAGAAAAGAAAGTCGGCAATTACATTGAAGCTGAAGACCTAGCAAAAGATGCCAAGAAGAATGTTTTAGATTTTGTTCCAGATTTCATGAAGGAAAAAGTTTCTCAAGCGAAAAAAGATCTCATGAAAGCAAAGATTGTAGGTACTGATGTATCAAAACCTATTGATCTTTTAAAACAGGCCAATTTCGCCAAGAAAAATGAAGAATTCGAAGATTGTCTCCATTACATAAAGATGTTCGAAGAAGAAATGAGTGAAAGGAAGGGTTAGATATTGAAGATTTTATCGGATTTAGATATTCAAGTAGATGAGGGTGTTTACTCACCCTCTGACGATACATTTTTACTTGTTGAACTCATCAATTTAAAAGGAGATGAAAGAGTACTCGAGATAGGTTGTGGGTCCGGATTTATCTCTTTACACTGTGCTTCAAAAGGTTGTGAAACTACCTCAGTCGATATCTCGAAGAAAGCAGTAGAGAACACATTGAGTAATGCGGTAAGGAATGACTTGAAAATAGATGTAAAAGTAAGTGACATGTTTTCTGAACTTTCAGGTAAATGGGACGTAATTATTTTTAATCCCCCTTATTTACCGAAGGAACGAGATATTGAGCATGATTTAAGATGGGATGGAGGAGAACGAGGAGACGAGACTCTCTTAAATTTCTTACCAGAAGCAGATGATCATCTAGAAAAAGAGGGTGTTGTTTACTTCATATATTCAGATAGAGCTCCCACGGACGATATCGAAAAAATCATCGAGAAAAAATATTCTTTGGTACAAAAGAACTCCCAGACATTCACTTTTGAAACTATATATGCTGTGAGGCTGCGATTGGAATCAAATAAAACTTATTGATCACTCTTTATTTACCTTATGGAGCCATCCATGGTATTTGTCGATTTCACCACTTACAGCTTTTAAGAAAACATCCTGGATCTCATCGGTAACCGGTCCTTTACCATCAGAAATAATTCTTCTGTCAACCGATTTTATCGGTGTTACCTCGGCAGCGGTTCCTGTAAAGAAAGCTTCATCGGAGATATAGATCTGATCTCGTGTTATAGGTTCTTTGTAAACGGTATAACCTAGATCTTCTGCAATATCGATGATAGATTTTCGAGTAATACCTTCTAATACATCTGAAGTGGGAGCCGTAAATAGTTCCCCATCCCTGACAAGGAATAGATTCTCTCCGGTTCCTTCAGCAACGTATCCCTGTGGGTTCAACATTATAGATTCAACGTATCCATTCTCGATGGCTTCCATTTTGGCCATGACCGAGTTCAAATAGTTCCCAGTTGCTTTTGCCTTAGACGGGAATATATTAGGGTGATGTCTGATCCAAGATGAAGTCTGAGTATCGATTCCATTTTCCAAAGCCCCCTCGCCTAAATATTCACCCCACGGCCAGGTTGCTATAGAGATATTAACGGGATTGTTCAAAGGGTTAACCCCCATTTTTTTATAACCTCGGTAAGCTATCGGGCGTATATAACACGAATCTAGATCGTTTTTAACTATCAACTCATCTATAACTTCGATCAGTTCGTCCTTGGTGTAATCGATTTTCATATTGATTATCTTTGCAGAGTTGAAGAACCTATCCATATGTTCATCTAGTCTAAACACTGCAGTTGAATCTTCAGTTTTATAAGCCCTGATCCCCTCAAAGACTCCAGTTCCATAATGTAGAGCATGGGTTAAGATATGAACCTTGGCGTTTTCCCATTCTACTAACTCTCCATCCATCCAAATGAAATCAGCTTCTTTCATATTTATGGAAAAAAAGACAAATGAAATAAAATTTTTCATCATATAATTTCCCTAATCGATGCTAAATAATAAATAACAAAAGGCAAATCCAAAAGCATGGATAAGAAAGTGTTCTCGATAGGAGTTACTATTCTACTTGTGGGCACATTTCTTATATTTGCATTCTGGCCATTGACCGCCACTAGTGCAAGAGACTTAGCTGAAGAAAAGGAAGATAACTATGAAGATTTTGAGATCGGTGAAACACTTACTGTTTATGGTACTATTACAAATATAAGAGAATTTAGTATTATTGATACAAATATCATGATAGTGGAGTTAGACGGGGACTTCGATTTTTTAATTGAAGGAAAGGATAGTATAGATTTCAGCGAAGGCGATGTTGTCTATTGTGATATTACCCGGGGTGAACTCCTAGAAGGATTTGATGATCTGGGTTACTGGGAACTAGAAGACGAATTGAAATCTAAAAGGACTATAGACCTACTATTTTATGCTTTAACGGGTGTAGGCATCGCTGTAGCAGCTTATGGTGCTGCCAAGATGTGATTTTGCATTAACTTAAAATATAATACGCCCTCATTCGTTAAACGATGAATGAGTTTCGGAATAACGGTGGAACTATGGAACAGGATAAACCCACTGATTCTAAGGCATTAGATTGGACTGAAAAATATAGGCCTGGTAGATTAGATGAGGTCATCGGTAACCATGAAGCTAAATTGGAATTAAGAAAATGGGCTGAAAAATGGGTCAACGGTAAACCTAAAAAAAGAGCGCTTATTTTAGCAGGGAAACCTGGCGTAGGTAAAACTTCAAGTGCATTAGCACTGGCGAATCAAATGGGTTGGGAGTCTCTTGAGATGAATGCATCCGATGAGAGGAACAGAGATGCTATAAAAGAATTTGTCGGTAGAAGTGCGGTTGATGATACGTTTTCATCTTCTGGTGATTTCACACCTTATAAAAATGGCAGCAGAAAATTGTTGATACTAGATGAAGCCGATAATATCTTCGGAAAAGAAGATTATGGAGGAGTAAGAGAGATCGCTAAAACTATTCAAAATACTGAACAGCCAATGGTTCTAGTAGTAAACGATTATTATGATCTAAGACGCCGTTCTACTACATTGAGTAATCTATGTAAAAAGATCGAATTTGAACCGGTGAAGAAAGGAGAGATAATAGACCTTTTGAATAGGATTTGCTTGAAAGAAGATATAAAATTCGATATAAATGTATTAAAAGCCATAGCTGAACGATCTCAAGGTGATGTTAGGTCCGCTGTGAGAGATCTGGAAAGCATATCTACAGGAAGAGATAAGATCACAAGGGATGCATTAGATGCATTGGGGTCTAGGAACAGGGAAGGTGAAATATTTCCATCTTTGAAAACCATCCTTCAGGGCATCGATCCATTGGAGGCTAGAAATGTTCTTAGAGAACTCGATGAAGAACCCGGGAGTATGTTATTGTGGGTAGATGAAAACTTACCTAGAGAGTATAAAAACCAATATGAACTCGCAAGCGGCTATGAAAAAATATCTAAAGCCGATGTATATCTAGGAAGGGTTTTTAGTAAACAGTACTACCGTTTTTGGGCATATTCTACTGAATTAATGTCCGCTGGTGTTAGTGTAGCAAAAAAAAGAAAGCACACCGGTTGGACACGCTACGCCTTTCCTACTTGGCTGAGAAAGATGAGTGATTCTAAAGGCAAACGTGGAATGAAAAGAAAAATATGCCGTAAATTGGCCAATGAAAATCATACCACCACTGATAGGGCAGGTTCGGAAATCATCCCATACTTCGAATTCCTTTTCAAAGAAGATAAAGAGTTCAGGGATAAAATGGTTAATAAACTAGATTTATCAAAAGATGAAACAGCATTTCTTTTAGGAACTAGAGTTGATTCTCAGGTAGTAAAGGAACTTTATGAAGAAGAGAAGAAACTAGAAAAAAAGCCCAAAAAGAAGGAAAAAGAAAAAAAGAAGGAAAAGGAAGGAAAAGAAAGCCAGAAATCTCTTTTGGAGTTTTGACATGAAGGATCATAAAAAGGACCTTTTAAAAAAGCACGGATATTCATTAACTGGACTCGAATCAGGTGTAAAACTATGTCATTGGGTGAGTAAGAAACTGATAGATGGCCGGTCTTGCTATAAAGATGATTTTTATGGTATTAAATCCCATAGATGCCTTCAGATGTCTCCAGTTCTCGATCTTTGTAACCAAAGATGTTTATTCTGTTGGAGATACCAAGATCATGAAGATAGAAAATCAGTAGAATTTGATGAACCTCATGAGATAGTAGAAAATAGTATCCGTGCTCAACGAGATCTTGTAAGTGGTTTCAAAGGAGATGAACGCTGTTCTAAGGGGATGTGGGATGAAGCTAGAGAACCTAACCAAGTAGCCATCAGTCTAGCTGGAGAACCGACTATGTACCCCTATCTAGGTGAGCTTATAAAAGAATACAAGATGAGGGGCATGACTACATTTTTGGTGACTAATGGAACGCTTCCAGAAAGGTTAGAAGAACTCTCAGAACTTCCTACTCAACTATACCTTACATTGCCAGCACCGAATAGGAAGATATATAATCGATTGTGTGTGCCAGATTCTAACAAGAATTGGGATAATATCAAACGGAGTTTGGACGTTTTATCAACTTTAGAAACCAGAACAGTAGTTAGACATACATTAGTAAAAGACTGGAATATCGGATGGGAAAAAGAGTATGTTGAACTCATTAAAAGGGCTGACCCGGATTTTGTTGAGGCTAAAGGTTACGTTTTTGTGGGAGATTCTAGGCGGAGAATGAAGTTAGAAAATATGCCTTCACATGATATGGTCAAAGATTTTGCGAGGAGGGAAGCCCGATTATTAGGATGGGATACTTTAAAAGAAAAGAGGGACAGTCGAGTAGTATTACTGGGTGAAAGCGGGATAGAGACTAAGCTCTGAAAACGAATAAATGAAAAAATAAGATGATGTAATTCAGACGTTCAACTTTTTAGTGTTTGTTCACCTGCTTATCAGGTTAAATTTCGTAGGAGGTGATCCATCTGCAGGTTCCCCTACAGATACCTTGTTACGACTTAACCCTCCTTGCCGAACCCAAATTCGAACATCCCATGTGAGATGTCCTCATCCGGACTCAACTCGGATGGTTTGACGGGCGGTGTGTGCAAGGAGCAGGGGCATATTCACCGCGGGATGTTGACCCGCGATTACTACCGAATC
>JBNJDY010000043.1:0-13243 GCA_051745305.1 Thermoplasmatota archaeon | reverse complement strand
GATGGTCAGAACGTATTCCATGTGATGGCTGAAGATGAAGCTGGAAATACAGCGGAGACAGAGGTTTATGCATTATATCTACCTGACATACCTGAACTATGGACAGAAGTGAACAATCTATGGGACGAAGTCGACAATATATATAATGAAACCGATGACCTCCAGACACAGATAGACAATTTACAGACAGATTTGGATGCTGCAATAACAGACCTCCAGACCCAGATAGACGACTTACATGATGACTTAATGACCAATGTAAGTGACCTCCAGACACAGATAGACGATTTACAGGCAGAATTGGATGCTGCAGTAGCAGACCTCCAAGATCAAATAGATAACTTACAAGATGATTTAACAGCAGCTGAACAAGAGATCTCTGATTTACAAACAGATTTAACAGCAGCTGAACAAGAAATCTCAGACTTAGATACAGATTTATCGGCAGCTGAACAGAGAATATCAGACTTAGAAGATGATTTAACAGCAGCCGAACAAGAAATCTCTGATTTACAAACAGATTTAACAGCAGCTGAACAAGATATATCTGATTTAGAATCAGACCTAGCAGCATTACGATCTGACTATGAGGACTACGAGGAAGAACAGGAAGAAGTAGATTCAAGTCAAGACGACGATTTATCGATGGCAAGTAATCTTGGAATAGTTGGCTTAGTACTAGCGATACTTGCTCTTATCGTAGCTATAGTGGCCATTAGTAAAAGAAGCGATGAATCGAGAACAACTAAAGAAACATATGAGAGAGAAGACGAAACAATAGAAACTGAAGAATCATTTGAAGACTTCGACGAAGACGAAGATTTCTAAAAACCCAAACCCTTTCTTTTCTTTTTAATTTTCTTTATTTATGATAGACACTTCAACTTTATCTATATTTTCGACTTTTTTTAGAGATTTTACCATAGCCAATATGGACTCCTTGATTATGTTAGATGGGAAATTACCTAATGGAATCTCTTGATCGTTGACTTTGATAGAAATATGTTCTTCCGATAATTGTTCACAACCTTCAACACCCTCTTTATTCTCTTTAACCGCCTTAGCGAATTGATAACATGTAACATATCCACATTTACCGCAATCTAGTTTCGGTAATATATTTAATATATCAAATATCTCTACTTGTATCTCTATCCAGTCTAATACTTCTTTGATTTTTCCATCGTATTGAATACCCGCTTCTAAATCTTTATCAGTTGTTATCTTTGGAATATCTGCTTCTTTCATTCCCTCTATCAGCACGAGATCATATTTCCCAAAACTTTCAATATAGGATAAAATTTCATCCAATTCTAACTCATTTTTCAAGATAAAAGAAGTTTCAGAGGGTGTTGAAAAAACAACCATTTCCGCCCCGGCTTCTCCGTGTTTGAAAGTGTCAGTCCCCTTGGAATCTACAGAGAAATCGCCTTTCGTATGTTTAACCGTAGCTACATTATATCCTTCTTCGCTCAATTTTTTGATCAGTTCAACTACCAGCGAGGTTTTACCGGTTCCTGACTTTCCAACAACTCCTATATGAGGTATTACCATCATTTTTCCTCTTTCATCTTAAAGCTGATAATGGGTTTTCGGGCTGCTTTAGTTTCATCGACTCTCCCCACAGCAGTATTATACGGCGCTCCTTTGACCATCTCTGGGTCTTCGTTCATTATCTTTCCAATTATCTCTGCGAAATCATCGAGTGTTTCTTTACGTTCAGTTTCTGTAGGTTCGATCATCAGTGCTTCATCAACTATAAGTGGAAAGTACACTGTTGGTGCATGGAATCCATAATCAAGTAATCTCTTAGCAAGGTCGATCGTCTTAAGTCCTTTATCTTTTAGAGGATTACCCGACATGACGAACTCGTGTTTCCTTAATGGTTTGTAAGGCAGTTCTAAAACACCTTCTAATTTCGCTCTTAGATAATTACTGTTAAGGACCGCTCTTTCAGATATATGAGTGAGACCATCACTTCCTTCTCGGACTATGTACGCATATGCTCTAAGTAGTACACCCCAATTACCATAGAATCCCTTTACTTTTCCTATTGAATTTTCCAATTCGTAATTCAGACGATATTTTTCTTCGTCCATCTCGACAATAGGTACCGGAAGGTAAGAACTGAGCTCCTCTGTAACACCGACTGGACCAGCACCAGGACCACCACCGCCATGTGGAGTACTGAATGTTTTATGGAGGTTGAAATGCATGATATCAAAGTTCATCTTACCAGGTTTTGTTTTCCCCATGATTGCGTTGAGATTTGCTCCATCATAATACAACAATCCGCCTACATCGTGTATTATTTCAGCGATTTCTAGAACCTCTTCTTCGAATAGACCGAGTGTATTGGGGTTAGTCAGCATGAAACCAGCTGTATTTTCACTAGCTGCTTCTTTCAGAGCTTTTAAATCTACACAGCCCTCTTTTGATGGGATCTCTACCAGTTTGTATCCAAGCATCGAAACTGTTGCTGGATTGGTTCCGTGTGCTGTATCTGGTAAAATTATTTCGTTTCGATGACTCTCTCCATTCTTCTTATGATATTCATCGATTATCATCAAACCAGTGAGTTCTCCTTGAGCACCAGCTGCGGGTTGAAGGGTCACGGAGTGCATACCTCCGATCTCTGCAAGCATCTCTTGGAGTTCGTACATTATCTGCAAAGTTCCCTGTATAGAACCTTCATCCATGTATGGGTGTATATCGTTAACTTCTGGTAAACTCGCTAGGTCTTCAGCATATTTTGGATTGTATTTCATAGTACAAGACCCCAATGGATAGAGTCCATTATCGATCCCGAAGTTCATTTGAGAGAGTCTGTTAAAATGTCTAACAACTTCATATTCAGGTATATTTGGAATCTTCGGAGCTTCCTTTCTAGCCACCGACTCGGGAAAGGGATTATCCTCAATTTCTCTTTCTTCAGAATGTTTTTCCATCAGGGGATGATTTGGATATTTAGCTTGTCTGTAAATGTAACTCATTCGACCACCTCCTTGAATGTGTCTATTAATGAGTCGATGTCTTCTTCATCGTTCATCTCAGTAACAGATAGTAGGAGAGACGAATCAAGTTTCTCGAATTTATCATCAAGTGTTACACCTGCGAGAACGTTATTCTCAATACCTTTCGAAATAATCTCTTTTGAGTCTACAGGAGTTTCGACAACGAATTCATTGAAGTATAAACTATCGAAGTACGGCGCTGAAAAGCCTTCTAATTCATCTATTCTTTCTGCGAGTTCATGAGCCTTTTCATAGTTTGTTTTAGCCACTTTTTCTAATCCCCTTCCCCCTTTCACGAACATGTAGCAGGCCGATGCTAGCGCCATCAATGATTGGTTGGTGCAGATGTTAGATGTTGCTCTTTCTCGCCTTATATGCTGTTCTCTAGTCTGTAGAGTCATGCAGTAAGCTGTGTTACCTTCAGCATCTTCAGTTTCTCCTATCATCCTACCGGGCATCCTTCTTAGGTGCCTCTTTTTACAGGCGAAGATACCTACAGTGGGTCCACCGAATGAAGATGGTATACCGAAACTTTGACTATCTCCAACTACTATATCAGCTCCCCATTCGGAAGGTGGTTCTAAAAGTGTAAGTGCTAAAGGAGTGGTTCCAGCGATCATTATGGACTTGTTATCAGTTTTTAAATCTTCGAATACAGATGTATCATCTTCTATAATTCCGAATACATTAGGTGATTCCACATAGAACCCTAAATTATCTTCAGTTAATTTTTCCTGTAAGTCGTCTATATCTATCTTTCCAGTGTTCTCGTCGTAATTTACTTTCTTAATTTTGATATCTGAGCCTCTCAAGTAGTTATGAAGGATCTCCCACTTTTCCCAATGTATGTTTTCAGGAACTAGAAACTCTTTTCCTCTCCCTACTCTTCCAGCCATTAGAACAGCTTCTGCGAAGGCGGTTGGATAATCATACATACTGGTGTTGGCAGCATCCATACCGGTCAAATCACATATCAGACTTTGATATTCAAATAATGCCTGAAGCATTCCTTGGCTGATCTCAGCTTGATATGGTGTGTAAGAAGTGTAGAACTCTGAGCGACCGACTATCTCGTTTACAGCTGATGGGATGTAATGTCTGTATATCCCTCCACCTAAGAAATTTGAAAAATCATCTAGAGTTCGATTCTTACTCAAAATGTCTTTGACGTATCTTTTGGTCTCCATCTCTGTTTTACCTTCATCGATACGTATCTCATCCCTTACTTCTGAAGGAACGTCTCTAAAAAGTTCTTCTACATCCTCCAAACCTAAATATTCGAGCATCTCTTTTTCTTCGTCCATCTGCACACCATTATTGAGATAGTAATCTCTCTAAAAAGCTTTTTGTAAGGCAGTAAACTTTTATTAAAACATCACTTGGGGTTGAACGATGAGAGAATTAGAACAGGAAGTTCTAGACGAGATCAAACCTAAAAAAGAACTGAAGAATAAAGTCTTAAAAGTCTCTAAAAAATTAAAAGAGGAAATCGAAGGATATTTTGATAATCAGTTCGAAGCTGAGATAGTCGGATCAGTAGCTAAAGATACTTATCTAAAGGATCCAGATATCGACGTCTTCGTTTTATTTCCAACTTCTGTTTCAAAAGAGAAGATGGAATCTATGGTCTTAGAGGTTGGGGGAAAATTATTAGATAATACTGAAACCAGGTATGCTGAACATCCGTATATCTTTGGTAGATACGAAGGTTTTAAGACCGATATCGTACCATGCTATAAGATCTCTGATATCAGCGAGATGAAATCTTCGGTTGATCGAACTCCGTTCCATACTAGGTATATATCTGATAATCTGTCGGAAGATTTGAAAGACCATGTTCGACTTTTAAAAGGGTTTTTGAAAGGTATAGGTGCTTATGGAGCCGAATCTAAAGTTTGGGGTTTTTCAGGATACCTTTGTGAATTACTCGTTTTATATTATGGTGGTTTCAGAGGTGTTTTAAAGGGTTCTCAAAAATGGAAACGGGGAACAACACTCTCCTTTGATGAAGATGACACCGCTGAATTTGATGATCCATTTATTTTCATAGATCCAGTTGATCCAGATAGAAACGTAGCTTCTGCTCTATCTTCAGAGAAGATGTATCTTTTTATGTATGCCTCTAAAAGATATTTAGGTTCTCCATCGGAGAGATTTTTCTTTCCTAATGATATCAAGCATAGATGTGCTGATGAACTAAGGAAGATTACAGTTGAGAGAGGAACGCATTTAATTGGTTTGAAGTTCCCGAGGCCAGATGTTGTAAAAGATAATCTATACCCCCAGGTTCAAAAGGCGACAGGTTCTTTGAAAAAGCAGCTGGAAGAACTTGATTTTGAAATATTACATGAGGGGTATTTTGTTGAAGACGAATATCTACTTATATTATTCGAGATGAAAGAGATAGATCTTCCATCCATTGAAAAACATGTAGGCCCTCCGATCTGGGTTGAAAATACTGAAGATTTTAACAATAAATATGAAAATGACGTGTATTTGGAGGGGGATAGATTGATGGTTGATAGAGAACGTAATTTAACTACAGTTCAAGATGCGATTCAATACGTGATTAAAAAAGTCAATTTAGGTAGTGACCTCACCCCAATCATAAAAGAAAACCTAGAAATTTTAGAAAAAGAACGGTTGATTACCGGTGAGACTGAATCTCTTAATAAATTTTTAGATAGAACATTTCCATGGGAAAGGTAGAATTTAATCTATTGTCTTTAACGCTGAATCTCTCAATTCTTGAAGATTCTTCTTGATATTGCCTTTAAATATAGCTGAACCAGCAACTAATACGTTAGCTCCAGCTTTTACTACTTCAGGTGCGGTTTTTGGGGAGATGCCACCATCCACCGATAGGTCGATATCTTTGTCGATGTCTGCAATGATATTCCGGGCTTCACTGATCTTTGGGACTACTTCATGCATGAAACTTTGCCCCCCAAATCCCGGTTCTACTGTCATGATAAGTATGAGATCTAAGGAAGAAATTATGCCTTCGATTTCGCTTAATGGTGTACCCGGTTTTAGACTAACACCTGCTTCACAGCCATTTTCTTTTATCATATGGATCACTTCAACGAGGTCATCACATGCTTCTGCATGGACTGTTATCGCATCGGAACCACTTTCTGCAAAATCAGATATATATTTCTCAGGTTCTGAAATCATTAGGTGTGTGTCAAAATAATGATCACTTACTTCTCTTATAGCACTGATAACACATGGTCCATAACTGATATTAGGTACAAAATGTCCGTCCATAACATCAAGATGCAGCCATTGGGCCTCTTTAACTTCTTTGATGTCCTCTTTCAAACAGGAAAAATTTGCTGAGAGTAGGGAGGGAGATACCTTTATTTCTTTCATATATACCTCACCCGAATCGTTTTTTGAATAAGAACGTAAAGTTCTTCCATCCGTCTTTTAAGGATCTTATCTTCGCTTCTCCTTTACGTTTTCTATAATCTATGGGTACTTCTTTGAAGTTGATACCTTTCTTTATAGCTTCGATCTTTATCTCTTCAGAAAGAGGCATCCCGTCACTTGTCAAGTTAATGTGCCGTAAAGCTGATTTTTTAAAAACCCACATTCCAGACTGAGAGTCTTTGAGTTTGATGTTAAATAGTAAATTTGCTGTAGTTTTAAGGGCCCAGTTACCGAATCTATGGACCCATCCCATAACGTCTGATGAAACATTTGATAATCTGTCTGTACTGATGAATTCGTAACCCTCTTCTTCGATCATGATGACCATATGAGGGATCGTTTCTGCTGGGTATGTACAATCAGCATCTAATGTTGCTATTATACCTCCTTCAGCTTCTTCAAAACCAGTTTTATAAGCTCTACCATACCCTCTTCGTGGTTCATCTACGACTCTTGCACCCTTAGATCGAGCGATTTCCCGAGTTCTGTCTGTTGAATTTGTATCGACTATTAGAATCTCGTAATCTCTACCCGATAGTGCTCCGTTCACATCATCGAGTACCTGACCGATGGATTCTTCCTCATTCATCGTGGGTATAACTACAGATATCTTCATGCATGACGAAAAAAAGGACGGTCCTTTATAATACTTGCTAAACTATAATGGTTTGTCAGATTCGTTCGGCCTGTTTCCAAATAATTTACATCCAAAGTATCCGATAAAGGCTGGTATCAGTCTTGTAAAATACCAAAAGTTCATCTTGTGATCTAGCATATCTCCTGGAGAGTAATCTTTCCACAGACTTCCATGCTTCATGGTCAATTGTTTCCTACCAAAACCGTTCCAGAAAGCTTGTTTGAAGAATCCGTAAAATGAACCTCTTGTTCTGTGGTATATGATGGCGTTATCATTGTAACCTATGGAAGCTCCAGCTTCAACGGCCCTGTAATTAAGATCTATGTCTTCAGCGGTCTGGAACCATGTATCAAAACCACCAATTTTTTCATAAATATTTCGGTGATAAAGTAGATTACAGCTTGGATATGTGATATCGTATCCCTTGTGGTATAATTCTACTCTTTCTAGTTCTTCAAAAGCATGGTATCCGATCTGGATGGTTTTTCCTGCTACGACGTCATACTCTTTAGCGGTTTTTCTCATCTCTTCAGCCCAGAACGGGTTAGCGATAACGTCGCCATCTATGAATGCTAGGAGGTCTCCCTCCGCTTTTTTAGCGCCAAAATTTCTTCCTCTACCTCTAGTACCACCCTGGATGTAAAGATTGATAAAATCGTGCTGTTCACTGTATTCTCTGACGATTTCCTGAGTCCTATCGTCGCTGTGTGCATCTACGATTATAACTTCAAGTGGTTGTTCCTGGATGATCAGACTATCAAGTAAATCAGGCATATCTCGTTCTTCGTTTTTGACGGTTATGATGACGGAGATCAGCATATGAACACGAAGAATAGAGCCTTTGTATTATATTTTCTGCTTAGGTTTTATCTTTTATAGACATAGTTAATAATAAATATGCTGAGCCTGTAAAGTCAACCGAGAAGTTATCTTATCATAAAAACTAAAGGTGCATCATAGTGAGAGAGAGAAGAGTGTCGGTTGTTATCAACGTGTATAATGAAGAGGAGAGTATAAGAGACTGTTTGAACTCTTTAGCAGATCAAACATATTCTGATTTTGAATTGATAATAGTCGATGACGGATCAACTGACGATACCATGGACATCGTCAAGGATTATTCAGATGTTTTTGATATGAAAACCTATTATACACCCCATGTTGGGATCAAAAAAGCAAGACGAAAGGGGATAGAAGAGACTGTCGGCGATTACATCATAGTGATAGATGCCGATGAGAGATTGGAAAATGATTTTCTTGAAGAGATTGTTGAACCGTTTGAAGATGAAGATGTGGGAGCTGTAGGCGGAATACTAAAATCAGAGGGTGAAGGATGGGTGACGAAAGCCTATGGAACATTGAATGAGGCATTTTATGAGCTAAGAGCTGAAGGTGAAGAGGCTGACTGGATTCAAGGTGGATGTTCAGCTTATCGTAAAGAAGCATTGGACGAAGTCGGTGGATTAGCTCGAGAGAAAGTCAGTGCTGATAAGGATATCTCTTGGAAGCTGAAAGATGCTGGGTGGAAAGTTGTATTGAATAAAGATGCTGAAGCATATCACAGAGATCCCCAGGAAATAGGATCAGTGATGAAAAGAGAGTACAATATCGGAAGAAGAGAATATTCTCTGATCTCTAAACACCGAAATAGATTCAGTTGGAAAGAAATGTCTCGTTTCTTTCCTTTATCTGCTGTAGTATTTTTAGGTTTGAGTTATTTTCACTGGATATTTTTAGGGTTGATTGCATTAGGTTTATTTGGAAGCCTTGGGATGGTCAGTTATCTATTGTTAAAGCATACTGATAACAGAAATGTTATACAATCTTGGGTTGTTTTGAATCTGATAAATTTGACTTGGAGTTTAGGTTTTTTGAGAGAGATGTTTTAAATTTTGATATCTTTCAAGGCATCCTTTATCTTGTTTTCTTCGTTCTTCGGTGAAGGTGGTTTGAGTTTGTTTTCAAATATCTGTAGAACTTTTCCGTCCATGTCATTTGGTTTTTTTATGCCGTGATAATCTAGGATGGTTGGGGCTAAGTCTAAGATGGAAACGTCTTTTATTTCTCCCTTTTTGTTAACATCTTTACCTAAAGCGGCGAACAGACCGTATTTTTTGTTTTCGGCCTTCCATTTTTCAGAGAACTCAAAAACACCTTCTTTTCCTAAACCGCCTGTGATGTGTATACCTTTTGCTTGGTCCATGATAAGGTCGGGTGCTTCATCTATAAATTCCCCATGGTATATCTCTTCTTTTTTGAAGACTTTTTTTATTATTTTCTTACCAGTTTTTGGGTGTTTTATCTTTTCAATTTTGTTGATGAGTTCTTTTTTTAGTGATTCAACATCATCCACAGCTTCTTTATTTATGTATATAGGGCCTTGCCCGCTTGCGAATACCTTTGTATCTTTCCAGTCGACTTTTGAAGCTTTACCTTCTTTCTTTATCTCTCCATCTTGTGTAGGAACTCCTTCGATGATGGATTTAGGTATAAATTTTCTAAGGAATTTTTGTAAGTGAAGTTTATCGGATAGGTTTGCTAGGAATTCTCTATCTATACCGAGTGCTTTGAGAATATCTCCGAAACCAAACTCTGTTACTAGATAACCTTCCTTTTCTAACCAAGTGTTTATATTGAAAACGTGTTCGATCTTGTTTGAACCATGATCAGACATGAAAAGGACGTTATCTGATTTTTTAATAACATCTCCAATTTTTTTATCTATAATCTCCCATCCCATTTTGGTCTTTTCATCATCCCAGAAGAAATGTTGAAGTACATTGATATGAAATATTGATAACTGTAGGAAATCAACTTCGAATTCATCGACTAGGTCTAAAGCCGCATCGAATTGTCCTTCCATGATCTCATGGATTTCTGCTGCAGCTTCGTCAGGATGTGATCTGATGAACATATCTGGTCGTATTTTTATATTGTACTGATCTTTAAGTCGTTCTTCCAGTTCTTCCGGATATGTGAAACCTTCATCAGCAGCATCTGGCCCGCTTGACATGAAGAATCCGTTTACTTCATGTGGTGGATAAGTAGTAGGCATACCTATGACACCGACTCTGTAACCGTTGTCATCTAAGTAATCCCAGATCTCTTTGTGTTTGAATTTTCTTTCATTCGGGTAATAGACTTTTTGTTTTTTGAAATCTATATTTTCCCACCAGAATATGCCAAGTTTCCCTGGATTCTTACCTGTAGCGAAGGCTTTCCAGTTGGGTGAAGTTACAGGTGGTAGTACTGATAATTGGTCTCCCCAGACACCTTCCTCTTTAACCTTCTTTAGATTTGGTAGAAAACCTTCTTCTATCCAGGGGTCGATCAGTTCGAAGGCAGCCCCATCTAAGCCTATTACCGCAAGTTTCATTGTTAATTTAGAATAGGGTTATGTTATTAATTGTTTCGAATCGTTGAAATCGGAGTCAATATTCCTCTATATCTAATCCTTTTATCCGTTCAAAATGCTCTTTATTTCTAGTAATTATGGCATCGATTCCTTTTGACAGCATGATGCCTGCAGTGATTGTATCAGGGATCTCGATTCTTTTGCCTTTAGAGATCAAGTTGCCAGCTATCTCTGCACTTCTCTTGCTAGCTTCAGAGTTCATATCCAGTATCATTGTTTTGTCTAGAATTTGCTCAATTCTTTTGATATGTTTTTCTTTGTCTATATCTTTAGATGAATATACACCAACAAAAAGCTCGTAAACGTTCATCTGGGTAGTGACTAGATTTTCGTCATCTTCATCCAGTCGTTCAGCCTTTCTAACTGCGTCTTCATCTTTTCTTAATAGATCTATGAAAAAACAGGTATCTAGCCCTTTCATCAAGCTCTCTCCTTCATTTCGGAGGTAAATTTTTTCCTGGCCTTCTCGATATTTTCTTCGATCTCGTCTACTTCGTCTTTATCTACCTCGTCCCAGGATTTAACAGCATCCATCAGTTTGCCCCTTCTTTTAACCAGTCTTTCTATAGTGTCTGAAAAGCTTTCGCCTGGTAGTTTCTCTCTAGATATGAGTTCATATGTTTCTTCTTTGAGTGAAACGTTCTTCGAAGTCATATGTGTATACATATGTGTATATGGAATATAAAATATTTCCGAATGACATTCTGAGAACCTTAGAAAAGCCGATCAACTGAGATTCCTTATGAGTTCACCCTGAGTTATCGGCTCGATGTTTTCCTTTTCTATGAACTTAAAAAGCTCTTCTAAGGCGTTTATTTTTTCTTCAGATGTGGAAAAATTATGGTACTCTAGTTGAGTGAACCAGTTCCTTTCTTTTCTGAACTTTAAAGCATTTTTCCAGATGGTTATTGCTTCTTTAGGAGATCTATTTTTTTGATGATATAGATAGTAATCGCTTGGAATCCCTCCACCTATGAGCCAGATATCGTCCTTTTTGAACGGGTATGGGAAGGACCAATATCGTATATATGATAAAGAACCGGAAGAGAGATATTCTATGTTGTTTTGTTTCGCTGCCTTTAGAGTAGAAAGATCGTGCTTCGCCTGAGGGGCAACGAGACCTTTGATTTTTTTATTGAACGTGTTTTCTAACTTTTGTTTTGACTTTTTAATCTGATTTGTTTGGTCTTTTTTTGTTAGATCAGAATGTGTGTGGCTGTGCGAAATAATTTCGTGGTGAGGTTCATCGATGAGTTCTTTCACTTCCTCTGAAAGAGCGGGTATGTACTCGCTGGCGATGGAGAAGGTTATCGGTATATCGTATCTGTTAGCTAGTTTGATCAGTTCTATCAACCCTTCATTGTGTTCTTTTACGTTCTCTCTGCTCGTGTTTATGTCTACGCGGATTGAGAAATAGGGTGTGTTGGTTTTATAGGGCGAAAATAAAAAGTTATAGATGAACTGGTAAGGGAAAATTCTGGTGAAAATCGATGGTTCGTGCGGATTCAAGAAGAGATTGTACAATAGTGTGATTATAATGTGTATCAAAACAAGAGCGGAGGATGCTAAAACCATTATAGTAAGCGATTCCATGTTCATATCCTCCCCTTTGAGATTGTTTTGTTTATCAAATCTACATATTTACTTTTCAAGTTGTCCCACATGAATCTTTCAGGTAAACTTGTTGTTATCCAATCGTTATCTATCATTTTAGTCAATTCCTGCCAATCTTCAAAAGTAGGAACTCCGAGTTCTTCAGAGTAATCAGCTTTCTTTGCTATGATCGCGAGTTCAGTTGACATCGCTTCTAAGAGAGTATTCGGTACTCCTTCAAGGGGTGATGGATGGATAAGCAAATCAGCCAGCTTATAGTAATCTTGTATTCTATTTTGTTCCACAAATCCTTCGAGTCTGACTTTTGAGGGATACTTTTCTTCCAGTTTAGGACCGAATTCACCTTTTCCTATCAAACAAAATAAAATATCTTGATTTTCTATTTGTGAGATAGTCTTTTCCAGTATCGGTAAGCCTTTAGGCTTAGTTAATCGTCCTACATAGATGACTATCTTTTTGTTTTTTGGAAATCCGTATTTCTCTCTTAATACATTTTTTTCTTCTTTTGAAGGAGGATTGAACCTTTCAGAATTGATAGGCTGCGGTATCACTTCTATCTTATCTTTTTTACATCCTTTTCTGATAGCTTCCTTTCTTAGTTGATCGGAGATGACTATAACACTTTCAGCCATTTTTAGTGGAATAGTTGACAATATATTATTCATGATCAATATCCTTGTAAGTTCCTCGATATCGTATCTCTTTATTTTATATTCTCTAAAATGGTCTCCACTCAACCTTATTATGGTTGGGATCGAAAACAATTTTCCTACGGTTGAAACAGGAAGAGAATAGATCGGGTATTTTGTTATCTGGAATAAAACATCTGGTTGTTCTTTTAGTGAATACTCTCTGCAGTTGTAAAAGGCCTGTTTGATCCTTTGTATTCCCTCAGCCTCTGCAGACCCAAAATAGGTTTTTTGATCATAAATACATTTAAGGTCATCATCGATCTTTGCGCTCCCGATCAGGTCCAGATGGAATTCATTTTCGAGCATCTTTCCCAGATTGAACAACAATTTTTTAAGGTTGGGAGCGATCTTAGAGCCTGCGAAAATACCTATTCTCTTCATTGAGTTCCTCCGGAATCGAACTCTTAAGTCAAAGAAAGATTAAAAGATTTTCTAT
>JBNJDY010000042.1:0-13357 GCA_051745305.1 Thermoplasmatota archaeon | reverse complement strand
CACCTAACAATATCAGCAATACCATTCCCAAAACCATCACTTTATCTTTTCTCATGAATATCTCTCCAAAGTAAAACCTCCTCTAGAAGGTTAAATAAAAATAACATGAACTTAAACTATTAAAATATTTCTTAAAATTTTAATTATAGATTATTATTATGTCTTATTAGAAATGGAGTTGATACGATATTATACGTTATCTAAGATATCATCTCCAATATCCATTTCTTCTACATCTAAGAAATCCATGTACCTTCTCAGCTCTCTTTCGAACTCAGATTTAAACGTTTCATCTTTGATTTGTTTGAACATATGAAGATTTCTTATTTCTAGTTTCATTTCATCACAGTAAGGGTCAATCAAACCGATATACTCATCGTTGTATAATATCGGTAAACAGTAATAGCCGTATTTCCGGTCCTCAACTTTCTTGTATATCTCCCAAACATACTCGTGTCCATAGATAGTTGAAAACAATTCACGGTTCCAAAGTAATGGATCAAGTGGTGCAAGAAAACGTACATATGGGGATTCTAAATTTGGAGGATCTTCCCACGCACCTCTATCTCTTTCAAGTGCATAAAGTTCACCTTTCCACCCTTCGACTTCGAGTGAAAACAATGTATCCTTCTTTACCAACTCATTCAATACCTTTCGAGTCTCTCTTACCCCACCCACACCATTCCACTGGGCTGGAGCTTTGGATGGTGAAACCAGCTTCGATGATCTTACTATGATCTCGGCGATCTTTTTTTTAGCTTCTTCGTCACTCAAAGCTTCATCTCCCAGTATATCTTCAGGTATCACATTTTCAGGTAAAGTGTAATATTTCCTATCCCCTCTCCTGTGAGCGATACCGATCTTCCCGGATAACCACAGACTTCGAAGCAATCTATTTGATGTTCTTGTAGTACGCCAGCTGCCCATCTCGTTCTCACCCATATCCTTTAACTCGAGTGAACTCACAGGTCCATCCTCTAAGACATCTAGTATATACTCGACCTCTTCACTATACGCTTCAAAAAGCGATTCGAACTTTTTTTCCTGCTTCTCCATTTTGTTTTTAAAAATGGGATAAGTTTCCAGGGGAACGATAGATAACATCTTGCAGTAGTACTCGAAGAGTTCATTTTTTTCGTAAAGTAAATCATTAAGAAATTCAGGTATATAATCTTCAACTCTACTGAAGAGTGTTAGATCATGATTTTTACCTCCTGGGTTTATAGGATCTACCTGTATACATAGTATATCTTTGAACAACTCTTCGGTACCATTTTCACCTTTCTTTAAATGATCAAATCCGTGGAGATGACTCAACACTCTACGAGCGTTTTCTGGGGTGATTATCATTACAGAAGCATCCGCTAAGCCTATTAATATATATTTATGGCGTGTGGAATGGATTGAAAAGCTAGACTATATAATCGTAAATAGGCTAATCGTGATTATGAAATTTAAAGACTATCCCAAAGCTCATCAAGCTCTACAAGAGTAAGCTTCGTATCATAAATATCCAATATATCATCAGTAAAACCTGATTTTGAGAAAAGAACATATTCTAGATCTCTATCCTCATTCTTCCATCTTACTTTATCCGCCTTCTTATCCTTCAATTTATGATATATTTTCTCACTGACTGGGTTCCGACTCCATTTACATTCTCCTAGTAATAACTTGTTATCCTTCTCACTCAAAGCAACGACGTCGATTTCGTCCTCTTTGTACCACCATCGTCCAACTTTGGAATATTTCTTGTTTTTAACGACATAATCCCTAGCTATCTCTTCAAATATAGTGGAAATAAAATGACCCTCAGTATCTTTAAATTCGTTAAAAACCGATCCGGTTTTTCCTTCTTCGATATCTGATCGATTGGGCAACACATAGTAAAAATAAAATCTAGTGAATTTGTCTGTGATCATATACCGACCTCTTCTCTTCCTTTTTTTAGGGGACATAGTGATCGGTTCAATCCTCTTGGTCAATCCAAGAGTCCGTAGTCTAGAAAGGTACTGGGATATTTGGTTTCCTTCCATACCCATAGCCTGGGAAAGTCCGTTCAAAGTATTTACCCCTCGAGCTAAATTTGATAATATACCCCTATATCTTTCCGGCTTCCTCAATTCAGTTTTTAATATGAAATCTACAGCATCTTTTAAAGGTGCATCGATGTTCAGTACTGTTCTCAAAATATTATTCTCAAAATTATTTTCAGGTTCAAGTAATTCAAGATAAGCTGGAATACCTCCGAAAATAGAAAAATATCTGATTATCTCCTCAGGACTATGACCTGGGAGGAATTTCTGTATCGATCTGATAGGTAGATCTTTTAGTTTTAACTGTGAGGTTTTTCTGCCATACAATGGACTATCGCTCTTCAAAACTTTGTCTTCCATCATGGATATAGAAGAACCACATAAGATAAGATCTATATTTGAGTTTTTTAAACTTTCATCCCATCCTTTCTGGAATATGGAGGGGATGGCACTTTCTGCTTCAATCAGGTAAGGAAACTCATCTATGACCAGGATAAAATTATCATCCAAATCCCCTATGTAGTTGAAAAGATCATCCCATCTGGTGAAAGGTTCGTTCTTAAGTAGATCGTGATCCAATTCATTTCCAGCCTGCCTTTGTAGATCTCGAAACTGCTGTTCGATAGGGAGTTCTGTAGCCAAATAATACACGTGTCTTTTATCTTTAATGAATTCCTTTATCAAGGAGGTTTTACCGACTCGTCTTCTACCATAAATCACAATAAAAGATCGATTTTCTCTTTCCCATTCATCCTGAAGAGCTTCGAGTTCGCTTTTCCTATCTATAAACATATAATCGTAAATAGGCTAATCGTGATTATATAGTTTTGGGACGGATTTTTACGATATCTCAAGGTAGTTCTTTATTCTCAAGCATCCTCACGAAGTCATCCTCTTCCAATATAGTAGTACCTTCCTCTTTAGCCTTATCTAACTTAGATCCTGGATTCTCACCGACTAGAATGTAATCCGTAGCACCACTCACCGCAGATGTAACTCTTCCTCCGTATCTCTGTATCTCATCAGTAGCTTCATCTCGAGTATAGTTTTCCAAGGCTCCGGTCAAAACAAACTTCTTACCATCTAAGAACTGCTCCACATCTTCTCTCTCGACTTCCATCTTAACTCCAGCATCCCTCAACTCTTCGATCATCTTCCTGTTTTGTTCATCATCAAAGAAAGAAACAATACTCTCAGCTATCTTAGGGCCGATCTCGTCGATCTCTTCCAATTCCTCTTTACCCGCTTCCATGATCTCGTCCATCGAATCGTAATGATCAGTCAACACTTGGGCTACGTGACTACCCACATATTTGATACCTAAACCGTAAAGCACTCTATCTAGACCCATATCCTTGCTGTCTTCTATCTCTTCGAGTAGATTTCTGGTGGATTTATCCCCCATCCTTTCAACACTAGTTAATTGAATTTTACCCAACCTGTAAAGATCCGCTACACTTTTCACAACTCCTTTCTCGACCAGTTTATCCAGCAGTTTGGGACCCATTCCTTCGATGTCCATAGCGCCTCTGCTTCCCCATAACTCCAATCTCTGCTTGATCTGAGCCGGGCATTGAGCATTGACACATCGTCTAGCAACCTCTCCACCGAGCTGTTTCGCTTCACTACCACAAACCGGACAAGTTTCAGGGAAATCGAATTTCTGTTGACTCCCATCTCTTTTCTCTTTGATGACTTTCACAACCTGTGGTATGATCTCACCTGCCTTCTCCACAAGCACTGTATCACCTTCCCGCACATCCTTTCTTTCGATCTCATCCTCGTTATGCAAAGAAGCACGGGAAACAGTGGTACCAGAAAGTTGAACTGGTTCCAATACAGCGATAGGTGTCAATTTACCGGTTCTACCGACATGGATCTCTATTTCTTTCAAGGTAGTAGTCTTCCTCATGGCTGGGTACTTGTAAGCTATAGCCCATCGGGGATGTTTCGAAGTCGCCCCCAACTTTTCCTGATATTCAAGGTGATTGACTTTAACGACCATACCGTCGATCTCATAATTTAGATCCTCCTTTTTATCCTCCCATTCATCAATATATTCTAGGACCTCTTCTATATCATCCAACTTGACTATGTTCTCATTAACTTTCAAGCCGGCTCTTTTCATCTCCTGCATTGTCTCCCAGTGGGTCTGAAATTCATCCTCTTCTACATAACTCAAAGTATAAACAAAGATATCTAGCGGTCTTTCAGCGACTACCTTAGAATCTTTATTTCTGACCGTTCCAGCGGCTGCATTTCTAGGATTGGCGAATGGTTCCTTACCCTGCTCCTCCCTCTCTTGGTTCATCTCTTCGAATTCGTCCCTAGGCATGTAAACTTCACCGCGGACTTCCGCAGTCGCAAGTACTGTTTCATTTCTCAATCTCAGTGGTATCGCATGGATAGTTTTCAGATTAGGCGTGATATCTTCACCCCTTTCTCCGTCACCTCTAGTAGCCCCTCTTTGAAACACCTTATCTTCATAATATAGGGCCACTCCCAAACCATCTATCTTAGGTTCGACTACGTACTCTACATTTTCTTTACCAAGACCCTTTTTTACCCGCTTATCGAAGTCCTTCAATTCTTCGTGATTGTAAGTATTATCCAAACTCAGCATCACGCTCATGTGTTCAACAGTTTCAAATTCGTCGATCTCTCCAGCACCGACTCTTTGAGTGGGAGAGTCTGGTGTGATAAGTTCTGGATAGGCTTCCTCGAGGGCTTCCAACTCTTTGACCAGCATGTCGTACTCGTAATCACTGATCTCGGGTTCAGTTTCGATATAATACATCCTATCGTGGTATCTTATCTCATCACGCAACTCCTGGATTCTACCCTCTGCTTCTTCTTTGTCACTGGGTATATCGAACTCTTTCATATTCTATCTCCCCTTCAAAAAGTCCATCAAATCTTCGTAAGATAAAGTGTTGATCACGTCATCCTTTTCCAACCATCCCCTACGTGCTATCCCAACACCATATTTCATAAAATCTAGGTGTTGTAAACCATGTGCATCAGTTCCAAGTGAAATGAGTACTCCTTTATCCATAGCCTCCCTAGCATCAAGTGAATCTAGATCCAATCTTTGTGGTGACGCATTGATCTCTAACACTACTGAATTATCCTTAGCGGATTTCACTATCTTTCTCATATCGACTTTATAAGGTTCTCTTTCACCGATCTTACGACCGGTAGGATGTGCGAATATATCGATGAGTCCGGTGCTGAACGCGTCGGTTATCCTTTTTGTTTGTTCCTCAGCTTCCATTCTAAAATTAGAATGTACCGCACCTAAAACGATATCAAGTTCTTCTAAAGTTTCATGATCCATATCTAAACTGCCGTCTTTCTTGATGTCCACTTCGATACCTGACAGCAGCTTGATCTCCAACTCTTCCTGAGCTGACAGTATCTCTTCCTCCCGCTCTTCGATCTCCTGCTTATCTAATCCTCCAGCAACTGTAAGACTTTCAGAATGGTCTGTTATAGCGATATACTCGTAACCTTTCTCTTGAGCAGCCCTGCCTACTTCGAGGATCGTGTTTACACCATCACTCCAGTCCGAATGACACTGAAGGTCTCCTTTGATATCATCGAATTCAACGAGCTGAGGTAGTTCACCATTTCGAGCAGCTTCGATCTCTCCTCGGTCCTCTCTTAACTCTGGGGGGATCCAATCCATGCCCAATGTCTCATAGATACTCTCCTCATCTTTCCCAGCTACTTTCTTTTCATCATCTTTACTGAACAATCCGTACTCGTTCAATTTGTAACCATGGTCTATAGCGATCTGCCTCAACTCTACATTATGTTCTTTAGAACCTGTAAAGTACTGCAGTGCCGCCCCAAAACTTTCTTCATCAATAACTCTAAGGTCCGCTTGGATCCCGCCCTCCATCCTAACACTGGTCTTAGTTTCACCTTTTACCAACACTTCATCAACATCAGCATAGTTAGCAAAAGAATCCATCAATTTAGAACCGTCACCAGATGCGAGTATATCCACATCACCTATGGTTTCCTTTAACCTCCTTAAACTACCGGCTTTTTCTATCATTTCAGCATCGGGTTTGAGATATTCTATCAAAGAATCCGCTAAGGGAAGTACCTCATTTAGAAGATGTCTTCCTGATATCTTTTTCAGCATGTCGATTCCACGTAGTATCTTATCCTGAGTTTTTTCTCCAAAACCTTTGATCTTACTTATCTCTCCAGACTCTGCCATATCCTTAAGCGATTCTAAATCCGTAATGTCCAACTCATCGTACAATTTCTTAGCTTTTTTTGGACCTATATCCGGAACCCTCATCACGTCAAGCAGTCCCTCGGGTAATTCCTCCTTCAGATTATCTAAATACTCCAAACCTCCAGTTTCGATGATCTCGTTGATCTTTTCTTCTATAGCTTTACCAACGCCTTCAATATCCCGAAGATTATCTTCTTCGTAATAATCGAGAATATCCTCTTTCATAGATTCGATATTTCTAGCGGCTTTGCGGTAAGCCCTCGGTTTAAAATCTACACCCTCTAATTCCAAAAGGTCCGCTATATCATAAAATATCTCAGCGATCTTCTTATTTAACATGATAAATAGAAAGCATTTTTTACACTTTAATCTTTTTCATAGATATGTTCAATATCATTTTTCGACTAACTTCTCAAGTAACTGTTTGATCTCGAAAAGATGATTTTCCATATCATCTAACTTTCTATTTATCTCTTTCAAACTTTCCTCAGGATAAATATGTTCCTCAATTTCTATCTCGCTTTCGGCTTCTACAGTTTCTTCAACCTCATCGGTTTCAACAGGTTCTTCTTCTATACCCGCCTCTTCGACTTCTTCTAGTTCCTCCTTTTCTAAAGATTCCTTTGCCTTTTCGATGTCTTGTCTCATCTCGTCGTTTATATCCTTTAGAAGTTCTAAGGAATACTGATAATCTCCTGAATCGGCCTTCTGTTTTGCAGTCTGAAATATACGAATATAATGATCTATATCTAGATCAAGTTTCTTTAACTCCCTGATATATGATTTGCATTCTTCGATCTTAACTGATACTTCGATCACGATTTCAGACTGCTCCAAAAATTCATCGATATCATCTATCCCTTCTTGGTAGGCCCCTCTTTTTCGAGCCTGGACCGCGGCGTTCACTAGTTTTTTTAACATTCCAATATCAACATCGATTTTCCTTAGCTCTGATAATTTCTGCCGGGCTGAGGGAAATTTGTCCTCTAGTTTCTTTTTTAATTCGTAATGGTCTTCGATATCATCATAAAGTTCCTTTAATTCGACTACCCTATGACTGTATTCACCCTCTTTGAAACCGTTGATGAGTTTTTTTAAATCTTCCTTGTATCCTGATTTGACATCCCCACCAGGAAAATCACCCAACCGTCCTTTGATTTCATCTATAATTTCTCTTGCTTCTAGTAAACTTTCACCCTGTTTAATCAAATAATCCGCTAACTCAACTGCTTTAGGGATGTTGTACTCATTTTTTGCAGTTCTCATCTTTTTAAATCCTTTTTTGAATTCAGTTAAATCTAGGTTAGTCTCTCTAACATCTTTTAAAAGGTTCTTTATCGATTCCACTTTTTTTTCCAGTTCATCCTCTATTCCATGCTCATCGATGTATTTTACCATTTCTTCAGCTAGTTCACTCTTTGTGGAAAAACTCTCAGGGTTCCCCATGCCCATTTTAATAGCAATGTTGTTCATCTCTTTTCTTGTGTTCGCACGAGTTATATCTTCCGCTTTCATAAATACCCGTCCTCTTTTTTCACATATTACTGTACCAAATATTGGGATGATAAGGATATACGAACTGCTATTTATAACTCCCGATATATATCATAATTGATATTAACCATCATTTCTATTTTTCAACCGCATCAAATTTAACCATATCTGTTATTTTATTCAATATTAAATCTCCACTAGGAATAGAAAATGGAAGATATCATGAAAACCGATATTTTTTCCGATATTGTATACGATATAGCCCAAGAAATAGATATCAGATTAGTTAACGGTTAAACATTTGGCACTTTATTTCGGGATCTTAGCGTATATGTTCTAAAGGAATATCGATCTTTCCTCCGCAGCCGGGACTGTGTTATGGCTGAACGTCATACAGCAGGGATGATCGAAGATTCTACACCACTTTTATTAATAAATACTATAAAAAATCCGCCATGATTACATGACCGATTTTTGACCACGATAACAGATATGACTGGAGTTACTATATATCTAGGTTTAAGTACTGCACATCTGGTGTATGTGGTATAGATACATTATAATTATAAGTGTGTTATGTGGAACAAAAATTATTTATAATGGTCACCCATACCCCTTAACATCAAGATAACACCCTCCCACCCCCCTTATTATTTTTTATAGAATTCTTGTGAACTTAATTACTATTTTCGAGAATAAAATCCATGAAAATAACTTTTGCACCGATATACAAATGTTTAAATATACCATGAGGTTTCCAACGGGTCGTGTTTGGTGAAAAGAAGAAACCGGATATATTAAATGGGAAGATCGTCCCAACACTGTTCCTGCTTGGATGGCCTATAATGGTGGAATCAGTCCTTCAAACAGCTTATAGTCTGACAGATACATTCTGGTTAGGAAATATGGGGGGTATCGAAGGGCGTGAAGCTCTAGCCGCTACTCAGATCTCTTGGCCTTTGATATGGTTGATGGTGTCTATCGGTACTGGATTCGGCATCGCAGCAATAGCTCTTGTATCACAGCATACTGGAGCGGAAAGGTACGGGGAAGTGAACAAAGATGCAGGACAGTTAATGCTGTTCTTTTTGGTCTTTTCGACCACCATCGCAATAATCGGCTACATCATATCACCGATTCTGATCAACTCTGTAATAGTGGATAATCCAGAGGTTGCTAGGCAGGGCATCATATTCATAAGAATCACGTTCATCAGTCAGCCCTTCATGTTCGTTTTTATGGGTTACGCTTTTTTATTAAGGGCGTGGGGTGACACTGTTACACCCATGATCATCACCGGAGTGGCTGTAGGTCTAAATATAATACTTGACCCCCTCTTGATATACGGATGGGGGCCTTTCCCACAGTGGGGTATATTCGGAGCGGCTTTTGCAACCTTAGTCACACGGGGGATAGCAGCAGTCATCGCCCTTCATCTTCTATTCAGTGGGAAAGTGGATATTAAATTAAAACTAAAAAATATGAAACCTGACTTCAAAAGGTTGAAGAAATTTTTGAAGATAGGAGCACCTGCTAGTATAGGTAACAGCGGCACAGCCTTCGGATTCGTGATACTCACCTTTGTAATAGCAAGAGTGGCTAACAGTGAAGCATCTCTAGCAGCCTACAACGCTGGAGACAAGATACTGGGACTGATGTTCATATTCATGGGAGGTTTAGCGGTGGCTATGACCACCATGGTGGGGCAAAATTTAGGTGCCGGTAACAAAGAACGCTCTTCCGAGGTAGTAAAAAAAGGTATTTTAGCTCTATCTGGAATCATGACGATATTTACTTTAGTTTTATTCTTATTCCGAAAAGAGTTCATAATCATCTTCAACCAGGATCCGGACGTGATCAAGATCGGGACGGAATTTCTCTTGATCTTCTCGTTCAGTATGCCGTTCTTCGGGATCTTCAGAGCCACGAATGCTGTCTTCGAAGGTTCGGGTCACACGAAGTACCAGATGATCCTGAACCTCGTTAGATTGTGGGGATTGAGAGTCCCGCTCACATGGATATTGGGGCTTATAATAGGTCTGCAGTCTACTGGAGTTTGGATAGGGATGGCTCTAAGTAATGTGATAGCTGCAGTAGTAGGTTTGATAGTTCTTAGAAGTGGAGTCTGGAAAGAGAAAGTTATAGAAAAGACTTAAAAATTGAAATGAAAGATGGGGCCGCCGAAATTTGAATTCGGGTTCCTACCGCCCCGGGGTAGAAGGATGGGCCAAGCTACCCTACGGCCCCAAAATAAAGAAAAATAGGTTTTTAGTAACCCATCACATCATCTATCAGGTCTTCGTGGGTCAAGATGATCCTTCTACAGCAGTATCTCTCGACACCTAGGTCATCCAGGACCTCAGCAGGATCTTCACCCCGCTCTACCCGATTTTGATAGACCTCGTAAACGTTTCCGAGGACTTTCCCACAAGTGAAACATCGTATAGGTATGATCATTTTCTATATCACCGATATGATTTCTGCCTTTTCTTCCGCGCTCCACGACCCATAGGCTGTTTAGGTAGCTTTCTTCTTGGATCGGATACCAGAAGACTCCTATCATATTCTTTGAACAATTCTTCTAGTTCTGGATCGTCAAAGTAATCTATAAAACATAGAGCAACAGCAGTCCTGGTTGCTCCGGCCTGACCCATAACGCCTCCGCCTTGAACATTGATGTTCATATCTATTTTATCTGATCGATCACCGACGAGCTGGATAGGCTCCATGATCTTGAGTTTAGCCATCTCTGGAGTGAATATCTCCAAAGGTTTACTGTTGATCCTGATCCTGCCTTTACCTGAACGGATAGTGGCTTTTGCGATAGCTTCTTTCTTTTTGCCTGTCCGGGTTAAAACTTCTTTTTCTCCCATATATGATACCTCTAAAAGTTAGCTCCGAGATGTTTTGATATCTCTTCGAGGGTTAACCCTCTGCTCGTTTCAGTGGTCTTGACTTCATCACCAAGGAACTCTTTACCTTCGAACTCGCTTGGCACTCCGATGTATGCTCTTAATCTTTTAAATGCTTTTCGTCCCCTAGGTTGTTGATAAGGGAGCATACCTCTAACCGAACGTTTGAATATCCTTTCCGGTCTGCGAGGGTAATAAGGACCTTTTCTTATCTTACCTCTTTCACGCTTTTTCTTGTAATCCTCTAAGATCGTGATCTTGTCTCCAGTAATGAACACTTTTTCTGCATTGACTACTCTAACATCCTCGCCTGACAAGAGTTCTTCAGCGATCTTCGTAGCCAATCTACCTAAAATTTTACCTTCTCCATCATAAACCTTCATGTTATCATCCCATCAATTTGATTTCGCTTCCTTCTGGGTTCTGTTCAGCCAGGTCTCGGATGCTCATATGCTTACCGCCAGCTTCTTTAATGCTTTCTTTGGCACTATGACTGGCTTTGAAGGACCCAACGGTCACTTTCTTGGTAAGGTATCCTGAACCGAGTACCTTTCCTGGCACTATGATCATCTCATCCTCATCGGCGTGTCTTTGGATCAAAGAAAGGTTTACTTCTGCCCAGTTACTAGAGGGTTTTTCCAACCTTTCCGCCACGTCTCGCCAGATGGGGGCGTTCTTCTCTCTTGCCATCTCCTTGAGGTCTTTTATCAGACGCACAAGGTTAGGATTAGTCTTATTTTCTATCGTCATAATCTGACTCCTCCGACGTAACAGGAGAAATCCTCCTGTTTTATGCGTGTATGCCGTTGCAGAGAAGATGGTATTTATAAATGTTACTGATAAGTTTAGGATATCTGAGAGTTTATTACCTGCCATGTCTAGATAGAATGGTATCATCGTCGGTAAAACACTGATTCATTTATTTACGTACCTAATAGCAAGATCCAGCTATCGTTATTTCTTGCGATAAACTTAAGCCTTCAAACCGGACAACCTCTTATCCAGGCCTTCGAACAACTTCATCTTCTTTTCTTCGCTCAACTTGAACAAGTCGGTGTCAGGGTTCAATTAGTCTCATCATATTCATTTCGTAGTTATCGATCGAAAGTAAACTATTATTTGGTAATTCTAAACTTTTTGAAATACAATAATATCCCTCATCGGTGCTTCCAAATATATATAGTTTATAACCAGGTGAAATTGTACCATCTTCCCCACCTTCCTTTTCCATTATTATCTCGTCACCTATAGACAACTTTTTATCCCCAGTAACATCTCTCCAGATAATACGATTCATTTTTACTGTTTCCTTCGATCGTTTTTCCCAATATTCGTTTGACCAGTTGTCCTTTATCTCACTCATGTTAACATCATAATCCTGAGTTTTTTGGACATGAGTTACCCTTAACCTCAATAGCTCATACGATATAGCTGAAAATGATTTTCCATCCTCTGCAACCATCTCATCGACTGTCAGCACCCATACATCTTCCCGACTTTCCACAGAAAAATCAGCACTAATATGAACAATACCTTCACTTGGTTCAGGTAATGAGATATAGAGATATACAGATATACCCGCTAAGACGATCAAAAAGGAGACGAGTATTGCGATCCATTTCAACTTTTTTTTATCCATATTTATACCAACTCGATTATTTCTTATCACCGTCATAGGTACGTCCAATCTGCTGTCCAAACATTGGTTATCTGAGGGTTTGATGATGCATCGGTTCTTAGAGATTTATTGTTTTCGGCGGCCCACTTACCTCTAAGGAATGCATAATAAAGGTAACGAGGAGCTTCCTGAGAACCCAGGTTCCTGAACATGCCCTCATAAACATCCACGATCAAACCCAACATACGATGTCGTCTCCCTTCATAAAAGAAGGCGCTGGATTCCGATGTTCCTAAAGTCATATATGACGTTTCATCCTCAGCAGCCGAGGTCATTATGATCCTGTTTATTCCACTTAGTGGTTGGATAGCAGTTCCACTGTAACAAGCACTTATCATCACTGCCATCCTATTATAACTCATATTATCGAGATAGGGGTTGAATTCATCATATTCTTTAGCATCGCTATCTACGCTATCTTCATCTGCAAAATGGAAGTAACCATCACTGCTACCGTGTCCGCTCATAGCTATCGTGAGGAAGTCGTTTGTTGTAATTCTCTTACTGATATTTTCCAACGTTCTTTCTACTCCATCCCAAGACGCTTCGTCATCTATATATTCGCATCCATCAGAATGATCTACACCGTTCCACTCTGAATACAATAAGTATACATTATCTTCGATATAATTGTAGTCATCGACGAGCACCTTGTACAGATAATGAATGTCATTCCAGAATCCGGGATAATTTCTATCCTCGTCTTTATCTCCAGATGCTACCAACACCGCGTACCGTTCGTTATGTAGATAAGGATGCTGCCATCCACGGCCCGCAGGATTATTAACACCGTACTCTTTCTCATACCACGTAGGCATACCGTCTCGGGTCATGTCTTCTGCTTTGTCGTTCGATATACCATCGCCTGACATGTCTCTCGAAGGGGTCAATCCGCCATTTTGTCTCTCAAGATGTTCATCGTGCCTGACCGCTCTAGCTATCCTTTCCACGTAATAATCCGAATCGGGATCTACAAGGTCCGGAT
>JBNJDY010000041.1:0-13813 GCA_051745305.1 Thermoplasmatota archaeon | reverse complement strand
TGGCGATATCGTACTTCATCTCGTCCTCTTTCACGGACCTGAAACTCTGTTTACCCAGCTGGATGTAATGTGGTTCGTAGATACTTTTGGCTTCACCGTGAAGTTTTATCTCCCAACTCCCCTCCCTGTATCTGTCCTCGTCCAAGTCCATTATTTCAACGGTGCCGATGTCTGCCTTACCGTCAACAAAATCGTTGAACAGTTGAGAACTGGATTCTGGATTAACACCGAATACTCCGCTGTGCATCTTCACACCGGCGGGGATCCCCAATATCGGTAGCTTCGTTCCAACTTCTTCGAAGACATCTCTGGCGGTTCCATCTCCTCCACAGAATACTATCAATTCCACATCATTTTTTAAAAACTCTCTTACGCCTTTATGTGTATCGTTGGATTCCGTTCCCCCTATTTCATCCTTCGTCGGTTTATAAACGACGTTTATTTCATCTTCAGGAAAGACCTTATTGAGCGAGTCTTCACCCATGATACCTTCAGCCGTGTACCATTCATGACCGCCTCTCATCCCACGGAGAGCCTTTTCAGCCCTATTACGTGCTACTGGTTCTGCCCCACGTTCAACAGCCTCTTCGTAGACACCGTCGGTACCTTTTAAACCCACTTTACCTCCCATCCCGGCTATCGGGTTGATGACGAATCCTATCTTCATGTTCTCAAAACATAGTAATCACCTTTCGAAATAAGGTTTTTGGAAGCAAGATTATATTTATCAGTTATTGGGATTAAGTTCCCATGAAGATCACTGAGATTTTCTATTCACTGCAGGGAGAAGGCACCCAGATAGGCTTACCAACGGTATTCATCCGAACAGCAGGATGTAATCTGAGGTGTGAGTGGTGTGATACCAAATACGCACGGGAAGGTGGGAAAGAATATACGACCCAAGAAATTCTAGCCGAGATAAGCAATTATCCGGTGAAGAGAGTGTGTATAACAGGTGGAGAACCACTGATGCAGGATGATTTACTAGATCTAATTGATAAACTCATCCAAACTTATGTGATCTCTTTAGAGACCAACGGATCCTTGGATATAAAAACGATATCAAAAAAGGATGTCCACATATCTATGGATTACAAAACACCCTCATCAGGTATGTGTGAAGAGATGAGGGATGAGAACATCGACTTTCTAAAGACCACTGACGTACTCAAATTCGTTATAACCGATAAAGATGATTACGATTTCGCTAAAGAAACGATAAAAAAACTTAACCCACCCTCTGAGATAGTTTTTCAGCCTGTTCACGGTATCCAATTGAAAGACCTAGCAGAGTGGGTTATCGAAGACAGTATCGACGTCAGGGTTCTCCCGCAACTGCACAAACTGATATGGGGAGATAAAAAAGGTGTTTGAACTTCACTCGCATCGGAACTCTTTTTCTCTAGTTCCTTCACCGAGTTTCACCAAACCGTTGACAGCTGCAGCACCATCTTCTGGAGTTTCATAAACCGGGATCCCATTATCTTCTAATTTTTTACTCATCATCTGTGTGTATTTACCACCAGGTGCTATCGCGATGATCGGTTTACTGTGCTTTTTCATATCCACAGTTTTAGGAACGATGTCTTCCTCTATAGATGGGGAGTGGAAAAGGAACACAACTATCAAGGCATCTAAATTCTCATCTTTCAAAACGATATCCATGACGGTCTCGTATCTCTCAGAGGGAGCGTCCCCTACTATATCTACTGGATTGTTGAGTGAAGAATGACCAGGGATCATACCAGATTCGACTTCTTTCTTGAACTCTTCCCTCGTACTTTTAGAAAAATCTGCCAATTTCAATCCGAACCATGTCAGTGAATCAGCGCACATTACTCCAACTCCCCCGCCATTGGTCACAATGCCTACTCTGTCACCTTCTGCCATAGGTTGACATCGTAGAGCCCTCAATATCACCACAAGTTCTCTTACGGATTTCACTCTTAATATCCCAGCCTGTTTGAAAGCAGCGTCGTAAACTTCATCCTTTCCAGCCAAGGAGGCCGTGTGTGACGCTGCAGCAGAAGACCCAGCACTGGTTCTACCTGATTTTAGGGCAATTATAGGTTTGGTACATTTCTTAGCAGCTTCCATGAATTTCCTACCATCTTTCAACCCTTCAATATAATAAGTTATGATCTCGGTCTCATCATCTTCACTGAGATACTCTATCAGATCTGCCTCATCTAGATCAGCCCTATTTCCATAACTGATGAACTTACTTATGCCTATCTCCCTCCCGGAGAACCAGTCCAACATAGCAGCACCGAAAGCACCACTCTGAGATAGAAAAGCAACAGAACCTTTTTCTGGGCGAGCCTGTCTTTCAGGAGGATTAAATATGGTATCCAATTCGTTTTTCGAATTGTAAATTCCGAGACAATTAGGGCCGATGAACCTTACACCGTACTCTTCAGCTAGTTCAACGACCTTCTCCTCCAGTTCGACCTCTCCGGCCTCTCTGAAACCTGCCGTAACGATGATAGCATTCCCTATCCCTTTTTCTCCGCATTCTTTTATCACCTGGGGGACGAACTTTGCAGGGATCGCTATCACTGCAAGATCGATATCATCATCCACATTTTTGACTGAACTATATGCAGGATTTCCCATAACTTCATCTTCTTTGAGATTGATGGGATATACTTTACCATTATATTTTCTCATAATAGACTTCATTATGGCATTTCCAACTTTACCTTCTTTATTCGAGGCCCCGATAACGGCCACGCCTTTTGGATAGAACATGTCGCTGAGGTTCATGCTTAGCTCCTACTGGGGTCATATATCTTTTATATATACATCTTTTGTTCCAAGATTTAAAAATTTTCATTATATTTAATGTATTCTATATACAGTGTTCCCTATGTTATAAAAATTACATAAAAGTTTATTAGTTAGTGCTAACTAAATTTTTTTGATTGAGTAAAATGACAGATATATTAGATGATGTAGATCAAAAGATTATGGCACATCTCTGCGAGGGTATGAATTCATATTCTAAATTAGCTGATAAAGTCGGTGTAAGTCGGAATACAGTATATAGGAGAGTAAAGAATCTAAAAGAGAAAGGAGCTATTAGAGATAAAGATGTCACCATCCCAGATATAGAGAAAATTGGTTATTCATTCGCACTGATTGGTATGGATGTATCTCCTGAGGACTTAGATGAAGCTATAGATTATTTAAAAACACAGGATAATATAAAGTTTCTATGGAAAACATTCGGTTTTTATGAGATTATAGTTCTTATAATATCAAAACAAAATCAACTCGGCGACAGTGTTAACGAGATGAGAGGAAAATTAGAAAGTCGAAATATCGAGGTTAGGAGATACGGTGTGTCACCAGGTATATCATGGGAAAAACTTGATTTTTCATTAAAGAGTATATGATATTGAAAATTTGAAGATATCTGTTTCTTATAAATCTAAGACATATGTACATCAAACTACATATTATATTTAAATGTTACAAATTAGATATCCTTTTGTTTACAATTGTAACAAGGACTATTTAAATAGTAGTTCATCCGTATTTAACCGATAGTTATAATGGGTAGAATGTATATACTTATAAACGTGATTTTATGCATGTGAATACAAAAGGTTCGGACCAGTTTAGGGGTAGAGATTTGATAACACTAAGAGATTTTGACCGTGAGGAGATAGACTATATTTTAGAAGTCGCAAAAGATTTGAAAAAAGATATGGCTCAAGGGCAGATGCCGAGAACACTCGATAGACGAACACTCTTTATGATGTTTTATAATTCGTCTTTAAGAACGAGAAATTCATTTGAGGCTGGTATGACCCAACTAGGCGGTAATGCACACTATTTGGAGCCAAGTACTGTTTATGCGCCGGTTCTAGAAGGAGAAGAAGAGGCTTTTAAGAGTGAGAGGATAAGTGACGTTGCTAGGGTTCTATCCCAAATGGGCGAAGGTATAGCGATAAGAATATTTGGTGATGCTACAGATTGGATATACGGTAGAGGAAACAAAATTATTCGGGAATTCGCAGAGTGGTCAAGTGTTCCGGTATTGAATATGTTAGATAACATGTACCATCCACACCAAGGTCTTGCCGACGTAATGACAATGAAGGAAAAGTTTGGTGATTTAAAGGATAAAAAGATAACAGTTAGCTGGGCATATTCGGAAAGTACTAAGAAAACATTATCAGTTGCACATAGCGCCTTGATAGCTTCAAGTTTTTATGGTATGGACATAACATTGGCACATCCAGAGGGTTTTGATTTAGATGATGAAGTATTAGGTGATGTAAAAAAGAACGTGAATAAATACGGAGGATCTTTTGAAAATGTTTACGACATGGATGAAGCAGTTGAAGATGCAGATATAGTTTATGCAAAATCGTGGCCAGTTAAAGGAGCTATCCCTCCAGAAGTTGAAAAACCTGATTGGGAAAAAGCAAAGCGGATGTTTGAAGAAAATAAAGATTGGATAATTAACAAGGAGAGAATGGACAAAACGAATGACGGTATTTATATGCACTGTCTACCAGCTTCTAGAAATCAAGAAGTTACTGACGAAGTAATGGATGGTCCTCAATCAGTCGTTTTCGATGAAGCGGGTAATAGATTACATGCACAAAAAGCAGTTATGTCATTATTTATGAGGTAGGTGATGATTGTGAACGAATCTGAAGACATCGAAAGCTCTGATTACAAAATAGAAACAAAACATTTACTGAAGTTTTTGATTCCATCATTGATAGGTCTTGGTATGTTTTTACTTCCAATACCAAAAGATGGTACACTTACAATTATCGTAGGTATAGTGCACGATTGGTTGCAATTGGTACTTGAAGATTTTCTTCCTTACATTGGTATGGGTATAGTATCGTTCTCAGGTATTTTTACATTAATCGCGGTGACTTTTAAACCCTCCTTCGTAAAAAATAATGATCTTCTAAACAGATTATTTATCGTAGGGCCAGTATGGTATGTTTCAAGGGCCATAGGTGCAGTTTTTATAATATTGACGGTTCTTGAGATGGGACCAGAATTTATTACGTCTCCTGCTACAGGTGGCACTCCTGCGATGGTACTAATTCCTATACTTGTATCTTTGTTCCTTTTCATGAGCTTCGTGATTGCCTTACTGACTGATTTCGGTCTCATGGAATACATAGGTACACTAGCACGTAAGATTATGAAACCGTTGTTCACTATTCCAGGTAGAGCCGCAATTGACTCGTTGGCTTCTTGGTTAGGAAGTCCTTCGGTTGGAGTAATTATAACTCGAGGACAGCATGAGAAGGGCTATTATTCAGATAGAGGTGCAGCTGTTATATCCACAACTTTTTCTTTAGTAGGAATCGGTTACATCTATGTGATGGCCTCTGTAGTTGGTCTTCCTGATATGTATTTCCAATTGTTATTTTCAACATACATTGTTTCGATGATACTTGCCATAATCATGCCTAGAATATGGCCTTTATCAAGGATAAAAGAAAACTATTATCCCGAATCGGGTAAAAAGATAAAGGAGGAACAACCTGAAGGTATAGGTCTTCATACATGGGCGGTTCGAACAGCTGTAGAAAAAGCGAAATCAACAAAACTATTTAGTGTAATTAAGACTGGATATGAGACTTTAGGAACCATATATATGAGTGCACTTCCATTGGTTATGGCATGGGGTACCTTAGCACTGATAGTTGCTGAGTATACACCGATATTTGATTGGATATCTTATCCGTTTGGTTTAATGCTACATGCATTAGGTGTACCCGAAGCTTTTGAAACTGGGACTGCTTTTGTTTTAGCATATCCAGATCAATTCCTTGCAGGTGTAGTTGGATCGACTCTTGAATCTCCAATTTCTAAGTTCATGGCTGCTGGAATATCGATAACAGGATTAATATATTTAAGTGAAATAGGTGTATTAATTTTGGATTCGACGATACCCCTAGATATAAAAGATCTAACGATAATATACTTTGAGAGAGCGTTCTTCAGTGTAATACTTTTAGCTCCTTTTGCGTACTTCTTTGTAGGTTAAAATATATAAAAAGGTGAAAAAATGTCAAAAAAATTAAATGAAGTGTCAAAAATGGAACACGCGGTTTACGAGGATTTTCGTGGCGAGATAGAAAAATATTGGGACGGGAAAAATTTTGGTGTCACATCAAATTATAAAGAATTGAAAAGAGTGATGTTACACAAACCCGACAAAGAATTAGAGACAGTAATCGGTGATGAACAAAGGTGGTTATGGGATGGAACACCTGATATAGAACAAGCAAAATCAGATTTTGAAAATCTTAGAGATACAATGGAAAGTGAAGGTATAGAAGTCAATCTACTCGGAGATGCCTATAAAGACAAAGCAAAGCAATATTTCATGAGAGATCAGGCAATAGTTACTCCTTTTGGTGCTGTTATTGGTAGAATGGCGCTAGACCAAAGAAAGGGAGAAGAAAAACCAGTCATGAAAAGGCTTGTTGAACTTGATATCCCTGTAATATACATGGTCCAAGCTAATGGAACCTTTGAACCGGGCAATTTCATGTGGATCGACGATTCGACTGCGATGATAGGAGAAGGAGTTAGAACGAATTTCGATGGAATAGATCAAGTTAGGCAAATTTTAGGATTACAGGGTATAGAAGTTTTAGAAGCTTCTGTACCTTCCTATTATAATACCGTATCTGGTTATGTACATCTTGATGTTTCTATGAATATCCTTGATGAGGATTTAGCTGTAGTATATCCAGAAGGTCTACCATATTGGGTACTTGAATATCTAGTGGAAAGAGATTTTGAATTAATCGAAGTTTCAAGAAAAGAAATGAAACACATGGGCACGAATGTTTTACCTATAGCACCTAGAAAGATAATTGCTGCTGAAGGTAATAAAGAAACCAAAAAACTGTTAAAAGAAAGAAATGTAGATATTGTTGAAGTCCCGATGGATGAATTGATCAAAGGTGGTGGAGGCCCACGTTGCTGCACGTTAGAATTACTTAGAAAATAATCTAGAAGGTAATATTATGGAAGAAGATTGGAAAGTAGAAATCATAACAGATGAAGTACCAGGCCCAAGATCGAAAGAGATCCTTAAACAAAAGCACAAATATGTGCCAAATGGAATATCTATAAGTCATAAAATAGTGACTGATGAGACGAAAGGTCCTTATATTAAAGATGTGGACGGAAACACTTACATTGATTTTGGTGGCGGAATTGCTGTAATAAATGCAGGCCATTCAAATCCCAAGATCATCGATGCTATAAAAAAACAGGCAGAAAAATTTACTCATACACAAGCTTACAAAGTTCCATACCAAAACTACATAGAACTTGCTAAAGAGATTGTTGAAATAACACCTATAAAAAATGGAGAAGCCAAATGTTATTTTGCAAATTCTGGAGCAGAAGCAGTGGAAAACGCTGTTCGTGTAGCTAGAAATTATAAAAATGCACCTAAAGTGATAAGATTCAGCAACTCATTCCACGGTAGAACATCCTTGACAATGGGATTAACTGCTAATAATCTATATAAGAAAGGTTCGTTTGCTAATGATTCTTTTTTATATCGTGCACCGTTCCCGGACCATCATAAATTTCCAGGAACAAAAGACGAATGCATAGATTATTGTTTAGATCAATTAAAATATCTTATTGAAATCGAATGCTCTCCAGAAGAAACAGCTGCTGTTTTAATCGAACCAGTTCAAGGAGAAGGAGGATATCTCCCTGTACCTAAAAGATTCTTGAAAGAGGTGAGAGAACTCTGCGATAAAAATGAAATAGCACTAATTATTGATGAGATACAAAGTGGAATAGGGAGGACTGGAAAATTCTGGGCTTTTGAACATTATGGCATAAAACCTGATCTGGTAACTTTTGGTAAAGCAATAGCTAACGGTCTTCCTTTGAGTGGTGTAGTTGGTAGGAAGGATATTCTCGATTCGGTCAATGCTGGAGGGATAGGTGGTACTTTTGGGGGCAACCCTGTTTCATGTGCAGCTGCATTAGTCACAATCGATGAAATCCAAAAAAGCAAAGAGAATGTGAGCCAAATCAGTGATTTAATACATGACCGTTTGAACAATTTGATGGAAAGATACGATGCTATCGATGATGTTAGAGGTATAGGTCCCATGGTTGGAATTGAATTTGTAAAAGAGAATGGTGATCCAAATCCAGATATAGTTAAAAAGTTACTAAAAGAAGCAAGAGAAAATGGATTGATTCTTCTTAAATCAGGACCATATGGAAACGTGATAAGGATATGTGGCCCGATAACCACTTCACCTGATGTTATAAACAAAGGATTAGACATATTCGAAGATGCACTTGAAAAGAGTGTTAATGAACTGTAAATTGATAAGGTGAGTTGAAATGTCAGGATACTGGGGTAAATTATTAAGGATCGATCTATCTAATGAGAAAATTAGAACAGAAGAATTATCTGAAGATTACAGAAGAAAATATATCGGTGGAGCTGGTATTGCCTCTAGACTTTTATATGATGAGGTAGAGAGAAACATTGATTCATTAGGACCTGATAATAGATTAATAATGGTACCGGGTCTTCTTTTAGGTCCAGCATTAGCAAGAGCATCTAAAACTACTTTTACTTTTAAATCTCCTTTGACAGGAGGTTATGGAAAAGCAGTAGTCGGTGGATGGATTGGAGACAAATTAAAGAAAGCTGGATATGATGCACTAATAATACAAGGAAAAGCGAAAAATCCGTCGATGGTGATTATCAAAGACGATGATATATCTATTGAGGACGCTAATGATCTTTGGGGAAAAGACACTCATGAAACCGGGGACATTCTCAAGGATCAACATGAAGGAGTAAAAACCGCAGTAATTGGTCCAGCCGGTGAGAAATTGTCGAAGATATCGATCATTGAATGCGATGATAGACAAGCAGCTAGAGGTGGACCGGGTGCTGTAATGGGTTCAAAGAATTTGAAAGGTATTGCAATCAAAGGAACAAGGGATTATCCTATTCATGATAAAGATAAACTAGATAAACTTAAAAGAAAATGGCTGAAAGAAACAGTCGATAAAGGAGAATCTTACGTAAAATGGGGAACAGGCGGACATCTACACGCGATGAATGTAGAGCTAGGTGCTTTTCCCGTTAGAAACTGGCAATCTAGTTATTTTAAAAAGGCTTATGATAGATTAGATGATCCGGAAGATGGAAGGATAGACATTGATCCGAGGAAATGGGTAGAAAAGTATCAAGATGGGAAAAAACCATGTCCATATTGCCCTGCCCCATGCAGTCAGTATTTTGTCGCAGATGACACGCCATATGGAGACATAGCTATAGATGGGCCTGAATATGAAACACAGTATTCATTAGGTGGTTGTACAGAGATAGACGATGTTGAAGCAGTTACTAAAGCTAATGAGATATGTGATAAATTAGGTATAGACACTATTTCAGCAGGAGTTACCGTTTCATGGGCGATGGAGGCCTACGAAAGGGGTTTGCTTGATACTGATATTGATTTAAGATTTGGAAATGAAAAAGCTATGATAGAAGCTATACGGAGAATGGGAAATAGGGAAGGGAAACTTGGAGACCTTCTTTCAGATGGTGTTAAAGAAGCAGCAAAAAGATTAGGAAAGGGCTCTGAAAAGTTTGCAATACACGTCAAAGGTATGGAACCTGCAGGATACGAGGTACGAGGAATGTACGGTATGGGATTAGCTTTTTCTGTAGCACCTAGAGGCGCCGATCACCTAACTTCAAGTGAATACGTTCTAGAGTTTGGAGGTAGTTTCTGGAATTTTGAAGGTTATGATAGATATAACATAGAAACTAAAGGACTCCCAGTCAAAATGATGGAAGATTTAATGATGATATATGATATGACAGGGGCTTGTAAATTTTCAAGGGGTATTTACAAAGATAAAGGATTTTTGGAGCTTATAGAGGCTACGACAGGATGGGATATGACTATAACTGAGCTTATGATCGCTGGTGAAAGGGCCCACAATGTGGCTAAGTCCTTCAATGTTAGAGAGGGGTTCGATAGAAGTGATGACGTATTACCTGAAAGGGTGATGACAGAAAAAATTCCAGATGGACCAAGTGAAGGTAAAAAGATACCAAGAAGAGAATTCGAAAAAGCCCTAGATAGATATTACGATGCAAGAGGATGGAATCTTGAAGGAATTCCGACTAAAAGTAAATTAGAAAGTTTGGATCTACCTTATATTGCAAAAGAAATAGGTGCACTATCGGATTATTAAAACTTCAATCTATACCTTTTCATTTTATTTTCTGTGCGGTTTTTTCACAATTTGTGTGAATTAATACCCGTCTTTTGTAGAATAGTTTCAAATACTATTTAAAGGCATGTTAAATTATAGCCAACCGGTAGTTATAATGAATTCTCTTATTATTAGTAGGATAAGGTACTAAAATGTATGTCAACTCAATAAATTTCGATATATTGAAGTGTAACAAGAGAATGCTGTTTAGTGATTTTGATTTGAATAGAGTTGATGATATTATTGATAGCTTTTTAAAAATAAAACACATGTGATATGTATGAAGACAGCTTTAGTTGCTTTAGGTGGAAATTCATTAGTAAGACCAGATGACGATGGTAACGTAAATAACCAGTTTGAGATGATGAGAAGGACATGTGATCAACTTACTGAGATGATAGAAGCAGGTTATGATCTTGTTTTGACCCATGGAAATGGCCCGCAGGTAGGAAACATACTACTTCAAAACGAAATTGCCTCAGATGTTGTTCCTTCAATGCCTTTAGATGTATGTGGTGCCCAATCTCAGGGACAAATAGGATATATGTTTCAGCAAACATTAAAGAACAAATTGTGGGAAAAAGGATCAGAACGTGATATTACTAGTATTGTTACACAGGTTGAGGTTGATAAAAACGATCCCGCCTTTAGAAATCCTAGTAAATTCATAGGTCAGAGATATACTAATGAAGAGGCTGAAAAAATACAGAGAACCAAAGGTTGGACGATGAAAGAGACTGCTACAGGATATTATCGACGTGTGGTTCCTTCTCCGAAACCAAAAAGTATAGTTGAATCTGAAGTTATAAAGGACTTAGTTTTCAGCGGAGAAGAAAGTTATATTGTAATCTCCGCAGGGGGTGGAGGTATTCCAGTCGTAAACGAGTCTGGTCAATTGAAGGGTGTTGAAGGGGTTATAGATAAGGACAGGGCTAGTGCAGTACTAGCTAATGACATAAATGAAAAATTCTTCATTATGTTAACCAACGTTGAAAATGTATATCTTAATTTTGGTAAAGATGATGAAAAAGTTATTGAATCTATGACTACATCCGAAGCCAAACAATACCTTGAAGATGGTGAATTCCCTCCAGGTAGTATGGGTCCAAAAATAGAAGCCGCAATTCAATTTCTAGAACAAGGTGGAGATAAGGTTTTGATCACTGATTCAGATAGTCTATCAAAGGCTCTTAAAGGCGAAACAGGGACTTATGTATATCCGGATTAAGTAATAAAACATACCTATATTAGATATAATTCTGCTTTAAGTGTTCTATGAAAGATTTTTAAACTGATAATTTATTAAGTATCCAATATGAAGGATTATGAAAGTGTATACGAAAGTTCTATTCAGAATCCTAGAAGATTTTGGGGGAGCCAGTCAGAAAACATATTTTGGAATAAAAAATGGGACAAAGTGTTAGATGCTTCAAATCCTCCATTTTACAGATGGTTTAAAGGAGGAAAATTAAACACGTGTTATAATTCTGTTGATCGACATGTAGAAAATGGAAGAGGGGAAAAATTTGCTTTATTATATGATAGTCCAGTAACTGGAACTGTGGATAGATTTACATATCTCGAATTAAAAAAAAGGGTTTCTAAAATAGCAGGATTTCTAAAGGAACTTGGTGTTGAAAAGGGAGATACTGTACTGATTTACATGCCTATGATACCCGAGACTTTGATGAGTATGTTAGCATGTGCAAGAATTGGGGCAATACATTCAGTGGTGTTTGGTGGGTTCACTGTAAAAGCATTAGCAAATCGTATAGATCAGTTAAATCCAAAAGTAATACTATCCGCTTCATGTGGTATAGAAATCGATAAGATAATAAAATATAAATCGTTGTTGGATAAATCTATTAGAACTGCTGATATTAATATTGATAAATGTATTATATTTCAGAGAAAGGAATCCAAGGCAAAATTAAAAGAAAATCGAGATTATCTATGGAGAGATCTTGAAAAAAATGCAAAACAAGTTCCTTGCGAGTTTGTTGATTCTACACATCCTCTTTATGTACTTTATACTTCAGGTACAACCGGACAACCTAAAGGTGTAGTAAGAGATAATGGTGGACATGCTGTATCACTATATTGGAGTATGAAATATATATATGATATTGGACCTAAGGATGTTTTTTGGGCTGCTACAGATATAGGTTGGGTAGCAGGACATTCTTACATGGTGTACGGACCGCTTTTAAGGGGAGCCACTACAGTGATGTATGAAGGAAAACCGGTAGGAACACCAAATCCAGGTTCTTTTTGGAGAGTTATATCAGACTATAATGTAAAAGTTCTTTCAACTGCACCAACAGCGATAAGAGCTATAAAGAAACGAGATCCGAAAGGTGAATATTTTCAGAAAACACTTGTTTCTAGTTTAGATTCATTATTTCTCGCTGGTGAACGAACCGATTTAAACACATACCATTGGATCAAAGATCTTCTTGAAGTTCCTGTTATAGATCATTATTGGCAAACAGAGACTGGTTGGCCGATAGTGAGTAATCTTAGAGGGATGGAACATTTAGAGATCAAACCTGGTTCTGTTACAAAACCGATGCCGGGTTATGACATCGAAATTTTAGATCCCGATAGTGGTGAAAAATTACCTAAAGGCGAAAATGGAGTAATAGTCATAAAATGCCCATTACCTCCAGGTTGTTTAATCAGTTTATGGGATAATAGAGATGAGTTCGTAAAAACATATTTGAAAAAATATCCTGGTTATTATTTTACAGGTGACATGGGTTACATAGATGAAGACGGATATCTATTCGTTTTAGGTAGGGTTGATAATGTATTAAATGTTGCAGGCCATAGAATATCAGCTTATTGTTTAGAAGAAACAATAGCTAAACATCCAGCAGTTGCTGAATGTGCAGTGGTTGGTGTTAGTAACGAATTGAAAGGTGAAATCCCGATTGGATTTTTGGTTATTAAGTCAGATGTAGAAATGAATTATAATAAAATCATTGATGAAGTTATACAACTCGTACGCGAAGAGATTGGGCCCTTTACTTCTTTAAAAAAGGCAATAATCGTTAAGAAATTACCGAGAACTCAGTCTGGTAAAATATTAAGAAGATATTTAAAAAAATATTTAATTGAGTAAATTACGAAACAATATTAATTTTGGATAAGTATATGGGATATAAGCATATACCCCCATACTAAGTTTAATATCCAATATTGTTTAGGTACTGATTACTAAGCTATAGTAGTAATAATAATGGAATGAAAAAGAAGTAGATGCGTCTAAGTGCGAATTAATAAAATAGTACGATGAAGGGATTTGAACCCACGGTTCCTTGTGAGACAAGATATTAAGTCCTGTGCTTTGCCCCTCTGCAGTGAGAAAAGCTTATTTCGACTTCTTTATTGAATTCATTCTCGTCCTTTTATAAAATATTGCTAAATTCAATCCGGGCAGATAAATTTAATCAGCACATATGACTCAGACTCTCCTATCGTTGGTCACAATGCTATCCATTCACCCTTCAACACAAGTTGAAATCGAAGAGAT
>JBNJDY010000040.1:0-13830 GCA_051745305.1 Thermoplasmatota archaeon | reverse complement strand
GGATCCCAATTATCTAATTTTTCAATCAAATCTGTTTCTGGCTTATGATAAATATATGCTCTTGCTCCACGTTTCATAATCAGCCAGGTGGCTAAAAAATCATTTCGATTACCTATATAAGATGCTACCTTCCCTTGGGTACTCAGAGGTAAACCTCCAGGCCCCTCATGAACCTCACTGAAAATATATGCTTTATCATTTCGTACCTCAAGATAGATCTCGTTTTCAGGATCTTCTAAATCTACTTCTAGGTCGGGGTTCTGATCTAATATAGCAGAACCTAGTTCTCCTGCAGCTTCAGGACTTGTATAATCATGTTCACCAATCCTTCTAGCTCTTACAGCAAAAGTTCCCGATAATTTTGAGGCAAATTTTTTTGATTCTTCCTTGATGGACGATATTTTACTTTTGGTTTCAATCACCGGACTGTATGAAACTATGCCGAATATACGCGATAAGAGATATGCATCATTTTTATCGATAAATACAAAAATTCTCCCCCTTTCTCTTTCGATAAAAACTTCCTTTTCATATTTCAAAAAGGTTCGTTCTATATTCTGAATTAAAATATCGACAAAATTTCGTCTAATATTATCAGATTTTGTCCCGATTTCCCCATATCTCAATAGATATTGCTGCATCTATCCTCACTTACCACATTTCATAATGAGTTACCTCTTCATAGTTCATCTTAGAGGGTTTTTTGGGTGACCTTGCAGGGTAGCCGATTGGAATAATGGCGACCGGTCTAACATCTTTAGGTATTTTTAATTGATTGGAAACTTCTTCTTCATTAAAAGCCCCTACCCAAACAGAAGCATATCCTTTATCCACTATTGCTAAGAGCATGTTTTCAACAGCTGCAGTTGCATCTTGGATTGAATATAGAGTCCTACCTCTATCTCCATATTTACTTTCTGACCGTTTCTTATTGGCACACACAACTATTACCCAAGGTACTTCAGCGATAAATTTCTGACCATAAGCATTTTCAGAAAGTTTCTTTTTCTCATCTTCGTCACTAACAACTATAAAATCTCTTGCTTGGAGATTTCCAGCAGATGGCGCCATATGTCCTATCTCGATTATTTCTTTGATCTCTTCCTGAGGTATACTTTTATCTTTGAACTTTCTTACGCTTCTTCTTTTCCTGACTACTTCTTTAAATTCCATTTGCTCACCCTATTAGTTAGGTCCGCCATCCATTTCCCATAAAATCTGCACTGTTTTAATTCTCTTTCATCGGGTTCACCTATTACAACCGGCCCATAATGGTCGCCCTTGGACATACCTTTGATTACCATTCCATGGATCAATAGAGATTCTAAAATCGCCATCAATGCTGTTTCGTTACCTCCTGCAGGATTAGCACTAGAAGTAAATGCTCCGCCTACCATCCATTCTAATTTACCATGGTGCACAATACTTTCGTCGATAAATTTTTTGATTTCCGCTGATGGAAGGCCATAATAAGTGGGAGAACCCAATATTAGACAATCATATTCTTTCAAGTCTTGGACATCAGTTTCTGACACTTTTCTAAGCTCCCCAATAACATCTGAGTCACTTTCCTTGATCCCTTTAATGATTTCTTTGGCCATTTTTTCGGTGGTCCCGGATTTTGAGAAATAACAAACTAAGGTCTTAGCCATGATATCATTATCAAATAAGCAGGTCATATTAAAAAATCTTTGTGAAGAATATAGTGATGAAAAATTATTTATCTATCATTTCAAGCTTACTTGTGTATATGTCAATTATAACATGTAAAGTAATTTTGGAATATGATGATCAGAAAAGTGCAGAAGTAATAGCTTCTTCAGTATCTCCTGATAATGAGGATTATGTTGAATTAAAAGTTAAGGGATCAAAAATAGAATGTTTCACTGAAGCTGAAACGCCAAAAAAATTACTACATACCCTAGATGATTTTTTAGCCTGTGTAACAATAGCAGAAGAAAATCTTTGATCTAGTTAATTTTACCGCGATTCAAATAACGTACAATATAGCCAGCAATCTTATTCCTCATCATATTTGATTCTACATCCGTTAGTTCATCTACCTTTTGCTTGTTATGCTCATAATCGTCAGCATCGAATTCTTCTGGAAATCGATCAACGAGCTCGATTGCTACTCTTTTTATGTATGTAGGTCTGATATTACCCATTTTTAATACCTCATTGCGGTTTTGGGCGAAGAGATTACTTCAAGCATATAAAGATTGTCCTTATGTCATTAGATTTGGACCAAGTTATTCCATTTATCCTACAAAAGTGGGTCTTTTTGACAACATCTTGGGAAGTGGTAAACCTCTAAATGGCATATTACCCTGGTTATCCTCTAGTTCCTCTTTCAAATCCTTTAAGGTCATAGTTCTCTGTTTTTCTTCTCCGCGTATCCTCACAGATAACTCTTCATTTTCTATCTCTCTAGACCCTATCACAGCAACATATGGGATCCAATCTTTCTCTGCATCCCTGATCTTCTTTCCTACGGTCCTATCAGTATCATCGATGTCCACCCTAACTCCATCGAATTCATCTGATAGTTCCTCGACATAATCTAACTGGTCATCAGATATCGGGAGTAATCTTAATTGTGTAGGTGATAGCCAGTATGGGAAACTTGGTTTATCTCCGCGCGATTCGACTTCTCCAGCCATCTCTAGCAGAGTGAACATAACCCTTTCTATAGCACCGCTGGGAGAGAGATGCAGTATGTATGGGTGTTTTCTTTTCCCATCTTCATCCACGTATTCGATACCGTATCTTTCTCCGTTTTCAACATCGATTTGGTCTGTAACGAGTGCACTAGCCCTACCAAGCGGATCAATATAATTAAATTCATATTTCAATACGAAGTAAAAGAATCGTTCATCCCATATCTCTATCAAAGCAGGTTTACCGTAAGCCTGAACTAACTTATCGAGATGTTCTTTTTGCTCCTCATAAAAGTCTTTAGTACATCTAAGGGCGAGTTCTAATTCATCAGGAACATCGATACCGACCTTATCAACTACTGACATAGCTAGATCCATCCTGGTCATCATCTCTTCCTTTGCCTGTTCCATACCTTCACAGAGTGCATGAGAATCAGGCATTGTAAAAGATCGTAATCTTCTCAATCCAGTGAGTTCTCCTCTTTGTTCAACCCTGAATGAATATCGGGTTAATTCATACAACCGTACAGGTAAATTTCGGTAAGACATAGTCATATCGTGACCCATAAGAAATTGTCCAAAACAGGCAGCAAATCTTAAGAATACTTCTTTATCTGGTGTATTTATAGTGTACTGACGAGCAGGAAATCTATCAAGATAACTCTTCAAGGTTGGATGTTCCATATCATACATTATTGGAGATTCTATCTCCATAGCACCGTATTCCCTGGTTTGTTGACTAACAAAATCTTCGAGAAGTCCTTTCATCATCCGTCCTTTTGGATAATATCTTAAATTCCCTGGATCTGAACCCGGTTCATAATCCACCAATTCATGCTTCTGCATGAGTCTTATATGAGATGATTCTTCTCCACCTTTTTCCTTCTTTCCAGCTTCATAGATTACAAAATCTTTTAAGTTATCATTTTCAGTGAAATCATATCCACTCACTTTATCGCCATCGATATCGAGTTCATAAAATTCTCCATCTACATCTAGGATACCCCATGTAGACTCCATCTCTTCTTCAGCTTCTAATGCTTTAGAGACTACTTCTTCACTTTCACCTTCAGGAATTATTTCTTTGGATAGCTCTGATAGTGGATGGCCTTTACAACTTAACTTGAATGATTTATACCATCCGAAAGGAGAACGATGAACGGCATATTTTTGTGACAATAACTCTTCTAGCCCATCTAATACCTTCACAGCTGTATCTGGATTGGATAAGTTTGAACTAAGATGTGCATAAGGATAGATCATGACCTTTTCAACACCCAACTGTTCAACAGTATTTTCAATCTCTTTGACACCCTGTCGGATGATATCTTCCTCATTACCCTGGTCCCTTTTCTCAACTGCTGTGAATACAGATAGGCATTCATCCATTCGACCTTTTTTCATGTCTTCGCTTATCTTTTCAGCTACGGGTGTATCCTTCTTTACTTCATATTCCAAATAGTCCGAGTGTATTAACAAAATTTTCATCGAATCACCTTCATATATATATCAATATCCATGGAATTACATACTCCATCATTATTATTCCTGATAGCAATCCTGCTATAAAAAATACAAGTGCTATTTTACTCTTGCCCGGTTTTTTTTCCTCAGGTTTGTGAACTATTTTATTTAATCTTTCATTCCATCCTACAATACTAAAAAATTCATCTATCTTCTTCATTCTCTTGACCCTCTTTTGATTCTTCACTTTTTGCTAATTTTATTAAACCACTGCAGCTCTCACATGCTCGTAAATCTTTATCCCAACAAGTTTCTTTACATATCCATCTACCACAGAAACCACATTGTGTGATCTCTTTTTTGTTGAAATCACCCTGACACAGGTCACACACGAATTTATCCATAGAAAATATATCCTCCTCAGGTTTTTCTCCTTGCTCCCTGATCTTTGTTACAGTTTTCATAACTCTATCGAAGGCATCTTTTGAACGCATAAAGTGTTATAAATATACGAAGATTAAAATCTTTTGATGTTTCTTACTAGTTTTCCCTTAATATTAAGTATATGGTGACATTAGAATATATCAATGTGTGCGTATAAACGTAAAGACGGTTATTACTACAAAGCCAAAAAAGAAGGATATCGGTCCAGGGCAATCTACAAGTTAAAACAGATAGACGAAAAATTTTACATCTTTAACCTCGGAGATGTAGTCGTAGACTTGGGTGCAGCACCCGGTAGTTGGAGCGAGTATGCCGTAGAGGTGGTTGGAGAGGATAACGTTATCGCCATAGACCTTGATAGGATGAGAGACATCGAAGGAGTATCAACTTATCAAGGGGATCTCACAGATGATGAAGTACTCAACCGATTATCAATTATTGCTGGTGACGTAGATGTTGTTATTTCCGATATGGCTCCGAACATTAGTGGAAATTACTCAATGGATCATGCAAGGTCAGTTTACCTATCTCAAAGAGCGTTGGAATTCTGTGACATGTCCTTAAAGAATGGGGGTAATTTTGTAGTAAAAATCTTTCAGGGAGAAGATTTCAAGAATTTTCTAGAAGATGTTAAATCTCAGTTTTCTTTCGTCAAAGCACATTCCCCTAAAGCTTCTAGAGAATCGAGTTCTGAGATGTATATAATCGGTAAAGGATTCAAAGGGACAAATTAAGAGATACTATTCATTTTTTATTGATACCCCGTTAAACTCTAAAATTAAAAAAATATTAATAATGGATGTGGGTATATCACATATGTTAACTATGAAAACATACCTGAAATTAATATTCAACAGCGACGGGGGAAAACCGTCTGATATCGTAGATATACTATATGGTTTGGGTTTTGAACCTCAAAAAGGTGAATATGACATGGTTTATAAGTGGAGTGACGGTGCTACAGTCAAAGATGCGATTTGGTTCGCAGATAAAATTCATGCAAGCCTAGAAGGCACTGGTGTACAATACTACATCGAGACATCTGAGTAAAATAATACATTCTTCTTTTTTTGGTTTAAATTCAATTCTGAAAACTTGATTTTAAAAATATAGAATAGAAAAAAGAAAGGGTTTTAGAAACCGTACTGTTCACATTTTTCGTCGATTTCCTTCTGTATCTTTTCGATATGTTCATCAGTTAGATGTGCGAATCTTCTCTGTTTCTTCAGATATTCCTCTACGGGTTTTCTATCCTTTGGTTTATGGGTGATATTAAGATCGCATATCTCACCATCTTCAGCTTCCCACAAAACGAAAACACCAGTTTCAACTGCTAATCTAGCAAGTTCTACTGAGTCGTTACTAGCATGTCTCCATCCCGTCGGACATGGAGCAAATACATGTACTAATGCGGGTCCATCTGCATCGAGTGCTTTTCGCACTTTCTTCTTTAAATCTTTGATGTGAGCTATTGTAGCTGTTGCAGCATAAGGTATATCGTGAGCAGCAGAAATCCTAGCTAAAGGTTTCTTTGGTCTATCTTCACCAATACTAACTTTACCTGCAGGTGACGTTGTTGTAGAAGCTCCGTAAGGAGTTGAACTGCAGCGCTGTATCCCTGTGTTCATGTATGCCTCATTATCTAGACATATATGGGTCACATTATGTTTCCTTTCAAACATACCAGAAAGTGCTTGGAAACCTATGTCAAAGGTTCCTCCATCACCGGCAAATGACATTATATTGGTTTCTCCTTTCTTGTCCATTTGTTTCAAAGCTACTTCTATACCAGATGCAACACTAGCAGCATTTTCAAAAGCTGAATGAATAAGAGGGATCTCCCATGCTGTTTGAGGGTAAGCAGTGGTGGTTACTTCCAAACAACCTGTTGCAACAGTTGCAATCGTGTTAGGACCAGCTTCATTTAAAATAGTCCGCATTGCTATACCTTCACCACATCCAGCACACATTCTATGACCAGATGCAAACATTTCTTTATCTTCATTTTCAGACATATTGATCACCTCATCACTTCCTCATTCATATTAATCCATTCAACCATCTTATCTACACTGCCTTTCTCGACCGCTTTCTTTGTTTTCTCGTACATCTCTTTGAAATTCTCTTTGAATATCTCTCTACCGCCTAGACCAACAATGAAGTTCTTCATCAGCGGTTTTTTCTTCTCGTTGATAAATATTCCTGCACTTTCTGCAAAGACTGCTCCTCCAAATCCAGGTGATATGTTCCTATCCACAACAGCAAGACCTTTAGCATCTCCTGCGATCTCTTTTAGTAAGTCTCCTGGGAATGGTCTGAATACTGTGAGTTTGGCCAATCCTACTTTCTCTCCATCTTCACGCATCTCATCTACAGCAGCCCTAGCAGTACCTGTCATCGAACCCATCGTTAGGAGTATTATCTCAGCGTCATCACATTTGTAAGGCGTTATTCGGTTATACTCTCGTCCAAATTCTTTCTCGAATTCATCGAAGATCTCGTCAATTACTTCAGGTGATTTATCCATCGCTTCGACTTGGTCATATTTTAATTCCTGATAATACTCTGGTGTACCAAGTGATCCAAAAGTCATCGGCTCTTCAGGATCAAGTTTGCCATGAGGGGGTTCATATTTTGGTAAAAATTCGTCAACATCTTCCTGAGCAGGTACCTTTACACCTTCTACAGTATGGGTTAACACGAATCCATCTATCCCTACCATAGTCGGTAGTAATACTCTCTCGTCTTCGGCAATTTTGAAAGCCAATATCATCAGGTCTAATCCTTCTTGATTTTTTTCTGCATAGAACTGTAACCAACCGGAATCTCTTGAAGCGATAGTGTCTTGATGATCCGCCCAGATGTTGATTGGTGCTGAAAGGGCTCTGTTTCCAACAGCCATTACGATCGGTAACCTCATACCAGATGCAATAAATAACATCTCGTGCATCAGTGCTATTCCCTGTGAAGCTGATGCTGTACATGTCCTAGCACCAATAGAAGACGCACCTATACAGGCACTCATCGCTGAATGTTCGCTTTCTACCCTGATCATTGATGCATCCAATTCTCCATCAGCTATGTATTCTGAAATCTTTTCAGGGAAAAGTGTAGATGGTGTTATTGGATAAGCAGGTATTACATCGGGCCTGCATAGCTTTGCTCCTAGAGCAGTTGCCATGTTACCTTGAATCGTTAAACCTTTTTGTTCTCCCATATTATCATTTCTCCTCTACTTTCATAACTATTGCTTTCACGGGACATTCTTTTGCACATATCCCACATCCTTTACAGTAATCCAGGTTAAATTCAATTGCATCCTCAGTCTTTTTAACTGCCCCATCAGGACAATATTCAAAACACTTGAAACATTGTATACATTTTTCCACATCGACTTCTGGTTTCATAGTTCTCCATCCGCCTGTCTTATATTCTTTCGAACTTCCCGCGTCTTTATTTATTCCACCTATTGTTATCTTTACTTTTGTCATATTTACACCCCAACAACACTATTATAAGCTTCTTCTGCTGCTTTTTTATTCTCATCATGTTTTACTGGTACGTTGTTTACAATGGCTTTTTTAATGTTATCTAATTCTACATTACCAGCTACTCGAGAATAAGCACCTAATATCGCCGTATTCACAATAGGATTTGTTTCTGTTCCTAAACCATTTTTGACCGCAATATCGGTAGCGTTGACTGTAAAAATCTCTGCATCCCCAAAATCGAATTCAGAGGGTTTTTTAGCTGTATTCAATATAATTTTACCGCCTTTTTTCAAACCATCAGTGACATCTACTACATCCAATAAACTCATATCAAGGACTATCACAATATCTGGCTCATATATCTGTGTCTTTATATCTATCTCTTTTTCATCTATCCTGGCAAAAGCCGCAACAGGAGCACCTCTCCTTTCGACACCGAACATAGGGAATGATTGAACATCCTTATCTTCCCTAAAAGCTGCTTCGGCAAGGGTGTGTGCAGCTGTTACCGCACCTTGACCGCCTCTTCCGTGGAATCTGACTTCGTACATTTTTTCCTCTCCATTTGTGCAAGTCACATTTAACTTCATAATAAATCTTACGATTAAAGTTGAATTTTAATTGGTTATGTACCAGTTTATGTTAAGAATGGTTAGGCTTAAATACAGTCTTTCCTTTTCACAAATTGATAAATATGGCTTGGAATATACCAGATGAACTCACAAATGTGATAGTTACAGGAAAAAGTGGTGCGGGTAAGCAACCTAGGATCGACGTGTTAGTTAAAGAATTTGATCTTGAACAGCTTTCTACCGGTAATATCTTCAGGGAATATCTTGGTAAGTTCGATGAATTCGATTACGATAATGATTTAGATGAATTTTGGGATGGTGAAGACTTCATACCAGACAATGAAATTGCAAAAAAGCTTGGCACGAAAGACGAATCTATAATTTTAGGTATGAAAGCAAAATATTTCGTAGAACAAGGACGTTTTGTGCCTGATCGGATCACCAACCAACTTTTTAAATCGTACTTCGAAGATCGAGGATATACCGGTCAAGTTCTAGATGGATATCCAAGAACGTTATCTCAATCTAAATTTATTCTTGATCTAGTTGAAGAAAAAGATACAACTATAGATTTCATAGTTTGGGTAGAGAATTCAGATGAACTGATTATAGAAAGGACAACTAAAAGAAGGATATGTCCGGAATGCGGTAAAGTCTATCATCTTAAATATGATCCACCGACTGAAGATAACAAATGTAAAGAATGTGGTATAGACGTTATTCAACGATCTGACGATACTGAGGAAAAAATTAGGTCAAGGCTGCAGGAATTTAAAGAAAAAACTATCCCAGCATTGAAATACTTAGAAGAAAAGGGTATACCGATTGCAAAAGTACCGGGTCATCTAGAAGAATTTACATCGGAGAACGTAAAACGTAGTGTGATGGAAGAAATAGAAAAATTATATCGATGAAGATTAGTGAATTACCTTAACTGGTACTTCCCGCCTTCTATCCGTATCGTAAGTCCTTCACTAAGCGCTTTTGCTACCTTCTTTCTAGCACTTTTTAGATCGTTCCAAAGTGTCTTCCTAGATATATCCATCTCTCTAGCAGCTTCCTCCTGGGTCATATTCTTTAGATCCACTAATCGAAGTGTTTCAACTTCTTCAACTCTAAGAACAACCTCTTTCGATTCTCCTTCAGTTGGAGAAAAACATCGTCTTTTTGGAATCGATCCAACTCTACGTTCTCCTCTTCTTTTCCTTCGCCTAGGCATTACCCTAAAATAAAACTGGATTCTATAAATAGCTTTTCCAATATCTTTATTCTATTTCTAGACCTACAAAACCACATAAAAATAGTAAAAAAAGGTTTTTAATTATGAACCACTATGGGCTATTTTGGATTTATTCTTTGGAAAGTTCTTCTAACCTTCCTTCAACTTCCTCAAGTTCACGTTTTAAAGATTCGGCGTAATTCTTTAAATCTTCAATTTCGTCTTCTTTATCATAACCACTGTAATAAGTTCCTTGTTGGTTAATTCTTGACATACCTACCGGTACTGGGATCATTTCACGGCGAGGGGCGAATCTTCTTCTACTGCCCCTAAATCCTCTGCCGAGACCACGACCGATTCCTCTACCGAGACCACGCGCTAGTCCTCTACCTGGTCCTTTAGTAAATCCTGGCGTCGAATGTCCTGTACAATATCCTAGTCCTCTACCTGTCATAGGGCCCATTCCTTCTGGTCCTGTTCCATCTCCTCTTGGCATATTATCACATTTATTACTAATATGTGTAGTAGTATTTATATTTATTGCACATATGAGTATTGACTGTGCCATTTAGAGACTGATAGGTCATTTTCAGACAGGTTTTCTAAATATCTCGTCGAAAACCTCTTCGTGTATACGATAGTCTTCTTGGCTGTAAAGTACCATCCTTACCAGTTTCGGTATATCGTTCTCTTCCAAAAATTCTTTTATTTCTTCTAATGCGATGTAAGCTGCTTCCTTAGTAGGATATCCAAATGCACCAGTGCTGATTGCAGGGAAAGAAACACTTTTTATGTTCTCAACTGAAGCGATTTCAAGACTGTTTCTATAGCTTCTTCTCAAATCTAGTTCATCTCTTTCAGTACTTGAGAATATTGGTCCTACTGTATGTATTACATAGTCAGCTTTTAGATTGTGTCCCTTAGTGACCTTAGCTTTCCCTGTTTCACATCCACCTAATCCCTTACATTCCTCGTAAAGTTCTGGACCTGCCGCCTTATGTATAGCACCTGCAACACCTCCGCCGGGTGCCAACCGTTTGTTCGCTGCGTTTACTACAGCTTCAGTATCCTGTTGGGTAATGTCACCTTTAACCAATTCAAATCTCGAACTCTCGATCTTTATCGATTTCATACTTAAACAATATATAAAGTGTAAAAAAAAGTTTTTGAAAAGGGTTTTAGGAGACCTGTGGTGCTTCGTCATCTCTTTTCCCTTTGAATTCTATTTCGATCTCTAGTTCTCTTTCACCATATCCCTCAAAGTCGATCTCTAGTTCTATAGGTTCTCTGAATTTGAATGGTATTTCCCATTCAGCAGTTTTGACAGTAACTTCATCGCCCTTCTTCATCTGTTTACCGAGAGCGATCAAGAAATCTGCCATCTGATCTCTATTAAGATACACTTCGTGTTCAAGATCTCCTTCAGTTATTACTCTTTTTTGACTTTCTTCTTTTGTGGGTATTTCTGCCATCTTTACCACCAAAATTTTAAAATAAATGGTCACATATAAGTTTTCTTAGGAAATTTATACTTATAAGGTGAGAAAATGGATGGATTGGATATATTGGGATCGAAAACTCGCTTAAAAATACTTCATTTACTCAGTGAACGTGAAATGTATGTTTCGGAATTGATGGAAAAAGCTGGTATGGATGGAAAAACTGCAAAACATCATTTAAATCTTTTAGAAAAGGCAGGAGTTATCTCATCAGAAACAAGGGGTAGGAGAAAATATTATAATCTCAATAAGGAAGTAATATTGAGGATATCACCATCACCCAATAGGAGATACGTGGTTCAATTCCAAGATATATGAAATTTACCGATTCATAAAGGTTCAAATTCAGCTTTGAAGTGTCCTAAAAGCTTTGGTGCATAGGTTCTTTTTAGACCTTTTATGGTTTCTCGATCCTCATATAATTTTATAACCGACTCAGCAACATAATTTAATTGATTTAAGGTATATACCCTTCTAGGTATGGCTAACCTCATGGTTTCCATCTCAGCAGGGATTATATTACCTTCTTCATCTAGATCTCCAAAGGCACTTGTTCCCAACTCTACTCCCCGAATGCCTGACTCTATGTAAAGTTGAACTGTCAGCGCCTGTGCAGGGAACTGTTCTTGAGGTATATTTGGAAGGAATGATTTTGCATCTATAAAAACTGCATGTCCCCCAGCAGGTTTGATTATGGGAACATCTGCTTCGGTCAATCTATCTGCTAAAAATTGTACCTGCTGATGGCGATAACGTTGATATTCATATGTGGTTGCTTCTTCTATACCTTTAGCCATGGCAGATAGTTCTCTACAGGCCATTCCTCCGTACGTTGGAAAACCTTCTATGATGATACCTAAATTTTCGCATCTTTCCTGTAATACTTCATTTCTAACACCGATCAAACCACCGATGTTTACTAAACCCTCTTTTTTAGCACTAAAAGTGAAGCCCTCTACATAGGAGAACATTTCTTTTACTATTTCCCTTATAGATTTATCACTGTAACCCTTTTCTCTTTCTTTTATGAAATAGGCATTCTCAGCGAATCTACATGCATCCAGAAAAAGTGGAATATCATACTCATGTGCAATTTCCGATACATCCCTAATATTATCCATAGATACAGGTTGCCCACCTCCAGTATTGTTCGTGACCGTCAACATTATTACAGGTATTTTATCAGAACCTTTTTCTTCGATGAAGTCACGTAGTTTAACAATATCTAGATTACCTTTGAAATCTACCTCTTTATCTATATCATAAGCTTCATCTCTGACTAAGTTCACCGGTGTTCCACCCTTATGTTTTACGTTAGCTTTAGTGGTATCAAAATGCATGTTATTAGGTACAAAATCCCCATCACTTACCAATATTGAAAACAATATATTCTCTGCAGCTCTCCCTTGATGAACTGGAACAAATTTCTCAAAACCAAATATCTTCTTAACTGTCTTTTCTAAGAGATAATAGGAGTCACTACCAGCATAGGCCTGTTCTGTTTTGAACATCTCACTCCATTGTTCATCGCTCATAGATGAAGTACCAGAATCTGTGAGTAAATCAATGTAAACATCAGATGATCTTAGTTTAAATACGTTATAGCCAGCATCTATTATTTTCTTTCTTCTCTTCTCTTTGTCTAATCTCTTTAATGGTTCTACCATCTTGATTTTGAAAGGCTCCGGTTCGTTCATAGTCTCATAAAAAGGAATGAAAACAACTATAATTAATTTTACCTAAAGTAAAGCAGGTATATTTTCTAACCTAAATTATAAATCACTCTTCCTGTCTTTAATAATCGGATGAAAAGACGTACAAAGATCGACCGACTTAGAGAAATTGCTAAGATTCTATTAGAACATGGTCTCATCAATTTTATAGAAGAATTGGGCCTTACTAGTTTCATCTCTAAAAAGAGGTTAGAAGAATCTCTCGAAGAAAAGATGAAAGAAACAAAGGCTGAAGATATAAGGGGACTTTTTGAAGATCTTGGACCTACCTTCATAAAATTAGGACAATTTTTGGCTATGAGACCAGACTTGGTTCCGCCACAATTTGCTAACGAATTGAATGAACTGCATGAGGAAGCCACACCATTTTCTCCAGAAGTGGCAAAAAAGATTATTGAAAAAGAATTAGGGAGCAATCTTTGCGATATTTTTGATGATTTTTATAATTACCCTCTTGGTGCAGCTTCTATTGGACAGGTTCATGAGGCAACTCTTAAAACTGGTGAAGAAGTCGTTGTGAAGGTTCAAAGACCGGATATTAACAAAATGGTCCAAGCTGACATGGAATTGATTAAAAAATTAGCTCAATTGATAGAGAGGCATATTCCAGAAAGTGAAATGTACCATCCTGAAGAAACAATTAAAGAGTTCCAAAAGATGCTCGAGAAGGAGATGGACTTTACAACTGAAGCAAGGAATGCACAAAAATTTTATGATGCATTCGAGGAGGACGACGATCTTAAAATCC
>JBNJDY010000039.1:0-14483 GCA_051745305.1 Thermoplasmatota archaeon | reverse complement strand
ATGCAGGCGACGGGATTCGAACCCGTGCAATTAGCTTGGAAGGCTAAGATCCTAACCAGACTAGATCACGCCTGCTTTTGGATATGGGATAAATATACCGGTATTATTAACTTTTTACCCTATGACTGAGTTTTCAATTTGTCGTTGAGTTAACCTTTCGATTGGGGTAACTTCTTCCGATAGATTTTTATGCACTATTATTAATCTCCATACAGGAAGTGCAAAAGCATGATTAGTGATTTCATCAAGAAAAAAACTTCAAAAAAGAAGAGAAAGGGCGAGAAGCTCGGGTCGGAAGAATACATAGACCTAGGTGAACTGGTTGATCAAAAAGACATGAGTATAGAAGCCGATACTTTAATCAAGATAGCCGAGGTACATAGGTTCGAAGATGTGAGGGATGTAGTCAATGAAGTGTATGACGGTAACATCCTTCTAGTCGATACTGAAAGTATCGCAGGAAATAAAGAAGCTATTAAAAGAGTACACGGAGAATTGAAGGCGGCTGCAAGAGATATAAACGGTGACGTCGCTGGGATCGGTAACAATTTTGTGGCAGTCACACCTGCTGGAATCGGTATCGACCGTAAGAAAATAAAACCCTTCTAGATCATCAGGAAGAAGAGTCCTCAACCCTTAACCCGACCTCAGTTGAATTGAGGATATAGGGCTCTCCCCCTCTTTTTCTTATCAATTCTGCTACAAGTTCAGGTTCTTCAGTTAAAGCTACCATAGAACCGCCTCCGCCCGCACCGGTCAATTTTGCACCGTAACTGTGCCTTTGTGACGCCTGGACTAGTGAATCCAATTTGGGATGATTGACACCTAATATCGATAACAATTGATGGTTTTTGTTCATCAGATCCCCGACTTTTTCGAGATCCTCATCTCTTAGAGCAGACATCCCGTCTAAGACCAATTCTCCGATCTCACTTATGATCTGTTTAGCAAAATTACTCCTTTCGTAAAATCGCCCCACCTTTTCAACCAGTGGTCCCGTTGGAGCGTGTACGCCCGTATCCCCTATCACCATGGGAATATCCGGGATGTCCATGTGATGTATATTCCATTTTTTATCGTTTCTAGATATCTCCCATAGAAAATCATCGCTTTTCTGCTTCGATACCATTATCCCACTGCCGTGAGTGGAAGTTGAAGTATCTATTGGGCTCGCACTACCTTGAATTTCGTATTCTATTTCAAAGCCCGCCTTGGCTATCTTTTCATGATCGATCTCACCACGAAGTTCATTCAATGAACCTAATGAAGCGACCGTTACCGCCGCGGAAGAGCCCATACCGGCACCACTAGGGATCCCGCTACTAGTTTTGATCTTCAAAGGACTATCGTATCCAATCTTTTCTATTGCCCGAATTATGTAACCTTGATGTTCTTTATCGATCTTGTATCCGTTCACCGTAGTAAAATCTCCACCTTTCTCTATCTCACAGCTTATCCTTTTGTTCACTGCTAAAGATATGGCGGGCTCTCCATAAACAACTGCATGCTCTCCGAATAGAATGACTTTACCAGGTGCTGAACATTTGACCATCGTTCAACCCTAATGAAAAATAGGTACTTATATATTCTCACAGATAACTGAAATCGACAGCCATCTTTCTTAGATTCTCCACTCTATCTTCGATGGGAGGATGTGTTGAAAACAGTTTTACAAAAGCGCTTTTCGTAAATGGATTGACTATGAAGAGTGATGCAGTCGTCGGATTCTGCTTCTTCAAAGGATTCTTCCTGTTAGCAACTTCAAGTTTTTCAAGGGCATCTGCAAGTGCGTTGGGATTCTTACTGATCCTTGCACCTTCTTCGTCGGCATGGAATTCTCTTTTTCTAGATATTGCCAACTTGATTATTATAGCTCCGATAGGCGCCAAAATCATGGTGACTAAAAAGATGGGGTTCATACGTCTCCTGCTGAATAGCATCTGCCACCATACCATCCTTGCCATGAATGTAACTGCTCCTGCAAGGGTCGCGGCAATACTCATAACAAGCATATCTCTGTTCTTTATGTGAGCTACTTCATGGGATATGACACCTTTAACTTCATCATCGTTCAGGATACTTAAAAGACCTTCCGATACTGCTACTACCGCGTTATCTTCATTCCTTCCAGTGGCGAAGGCGTTGGGTACACTCATGGGCAATATTGCTACTTTGGGCATCTTTATATCTGCTTCGAAGGCGACTTCCTTCACTATGCTGAACAGGTTGGGGTTATCCGATTCCTGGATGGGGTGAGCGTTATAATGCTTTAATATGAACTTGTGGCTGTAGAAATATGATACCAGATTCATGACTGCAGCTATGATCAAAAAAATGAGCGTGCCTAGAATCCAGTTACCCATAAAATAACCGCCTAAAAGATAACCTATCCCAACCATGAAGATCATCATAAAAGCCAACAAACCACCAGTTTTCGCTCTATATCCCATATTAGAGATTGATTGAGTTAAAGATAGTTATAAACCTTTTGCTGCTAAAATCGATCTAAAGAAGCTTATCTTTAACTTTCTCCGTCCATCTTTCAAAGGGGCTTGTAACCCTGTTAAAAAGCCAGTCGAATTTATCGTTAGAGGTGGACCAATATGCAAATACTGCCACGGCGATACCCGCAGGAATGTCAAGTAACCAGTGTATTCCTAGGTATATTATAACAAAAACTGTAAATGCCACAAAAATAAAACCCATGATCTGCAGATTCTTCAATTTCACTCTATACCTAGCTATAAGTGTAATAGTCAATGGGATGCTGATATGACCGCTAGGGAAGCAGTTTGTCTGTCTATTCGTTAACAGAACTATTGAATTGTAATGTGGTATATCGTATAGAAGTGCTTGTACTTCATCCGGTCGATAATATGAGGTTACCATCACATGTAATAATAAATATCCAGGTATTAAGAACATGTAATTCACGGCTAGAGCTTTACAAAACTGATCGAAGATGTCTAACTCACATCTTATCAAGAAAAAGAGGGGAGCAAAAATAACGAAGTATGACAGACCAAGAACGTAAAAGATAGACGATGCATGAATTAAATAAAAATTTCCAAGAGTTTGTTGTAACCAGACCACGTGATCCACACCTTCGATGCTGTAAAATACCCATGTAACCCTAAATCCAAGGGGATGGATATCGTGTATAAAATTCTCAATTTTTAAAAGGGCGAGTACTATAAAAAGTATCAGGAATCCACCTCTAGCTTTCCATAGGGTATTTTTTAAACCTTTTAAATCCGTCTTACCGTCTTCATCGAAGATTATAAACGATATCACTAGAAGGATGATAAGTCCTGGAACGAACCATAGCAATCCTTTGAACAGTGGTGACATTTTAACTTCTTCACTAAATCAAATCACGTTATAAATCATTTTCTTCTATAATCAGTAAAACCTATTATACCCTTTAAAGATTGGATATCGTGGATTCAGAAATCAAAACTAGGCGGTTCTTATCGAGGGTTCTGAGAGACCATTACAACAGTGTGGATCTGTACATGCCTTACAGGTTCACTAGAAGAGAGTTCGCATTCGTTTACATAGGTGGAAAAGGTATGCATAGGCCCGTTGCGTTCTCAACTAAAAGAGAGGCCTCGGATTTCCTGAAAAAAAATACTCCGTTCCATGCATATTATTCCACGGCATATTATTCCGACCCAAAAGTTCCTATGAAAAATAAAGAATGGCTCGGGGCGGATTTAGTATTCGATCTAGATGCCGACCATCTCCCAGGAGGTGATGAGTTAACGTATCCGGAACAGCTCCAAGAGGTCAGGGAAAAAACACGATTACTGATACATGATTTTCTGATGGATGATTTCGGTTTTGATGAAGATGAACTGCACCTCTACTTTTCAGGTCACAGAGGGTACCACATCCATATAAGAAGTAAAAAAGTCTTGAACATGTCCAGTCAGGCTAGAAGGGAGATAGTAGATTACATAACCGGAGTGGGTTTGGATACAGGAGAGATATTACCTTCCGAGGAAATCGAAGTTGATAGCTTTATGGAGTTCAAAAAGATCGCTAAAAGTCCCAAGCTCCCCGGCAAAAACATAGGTGGATGGGGGAGAAAGATGAGAAAATTGACCATCCAACTTCTCGATAGATGGTCAAAGATGAAAAAGGATTCAGTGATCAAAGAGATGAAGGAAAAGCACAAAGTAGGGGATTCCACGGCCGACGGACTTTACAGAGAACTCTACGAAAAAGGAAAATGGAAAAGGGTCAGAGAAAAGGGGATCTTAGACATCTTTCCAGAACAAGGTAAGGTTAATGTCAATAGTTTCAAGGGTATCATCGAAGGAGTTTTGGATGAAAAAAATATCAGAGAGATCGGTTCCCAGATAATAGGCACCACAGATGAACCGGTTACCGGGGATATCAAAAGATTGATCAGACTTCCCACTTCCATACATGGAGGATCATTTTTAGAAGTTACTCCCATAAGTATCAACGAATTCGCTGATTTTGATCCCCTAGAAAAAGCTATACCAAAATGTTTATCCTCCGATACAAAAGAATTAACCATGAAGGAATCACCAGAACTTGACGAGATCTATCTAGGTGGTGTGTGTATAGAGTTCAGCGAGAAAATGAGGGTTCCTGAATTCGCTGCACCTTTCATAATCTCTAAATATAGAGCGAAACTCCTATAAATGAATAAGTGATTATAGTGTTGATAAAATATTTAGGGCGAGTCGATGAAAGGAGATTACGACCGATTGGAAGGGACCTATAAACTTGCGGGCCTGAAAAGGTTGGAAAGGTTTGCGTATATAATACAAACAGTGGGTATTATCGCCACCTTCATTTTTTTAGTTTATATAGGAGGAGCTACGCTCAATCCATTTTATCTTCCGATCTTCTGGGCTGTACTAGCAGCTCTCATCTGGTTATTTATTTTATCACTGGAAGCTATCGCTTTCAGACTGATCGAGATAAAAAAACGCGACAGTGAAAGTGCTAAATTTTTGATGGCAGACAGGTCCATGAAAAAAGCATTTACGATCATAATTGTAGCTTTGATCGCTTTCTCCATTGCCTTCGTTCCTTTCTTCTCGAATCAAATTGAAGATATCAGCAGGTTCGAAGGTGAATCCGAATTGTCAACTTCCTACATCGTTGAATTTACTTCTCGTGGAAGATTTGATTTCCTAATGGCAAACAACGTCAAATTGGAGATAATCGGTGGAGGAGACTTTACCCAAGGAGACCGTGCTGAGGTATATATCATTCCAAAAAGAATTTACAATCCTGGAAGAGAAGGATATGGTGCAAGAGACCGACTCAATGTAGAAACAGAATTCGGTATAGGTGATGATTTTACATTCCAGATGCCGAATATGGATTTTGATGAGTTTTACATAGTAACGCGCAGTGATGAAAGAGTTAAGTTTAGTTACGAAATCAGTTATATTATACCGAGTCACATCACCAACCTTCTGTCCACAGTATTCATGGCATTCGTGATATCTCAAGCTGCATGGGCTGTAATTCTTCATCCTATAAAGAAGAAACACTCGGAAAAGGCTATTTACAAGTGATCAAAAAGAACAGCATACCTCTTTCACCTGGATGTCGTACCTCTTTTCAGACCACTCTTTGGTTTTTCTGGAGGGAAGAACGATACCATCGATGCCTAGTTCGATAGCTTCGATCTCGATCTCATACCTACCTCTTTCTCTCATACAACCAAGAACCATTTCGGCGTCGATTTTGTCACGGGCTATCTGTAAAAATTCAATTATATCTCGTTTAGAAACGGATCGACCCCAATGTGATGGAACCAGTGAATTTACGATAAGTTTATCACAATCACTGACCATATCAAGGGCTTTGTATTCACCGACGATACGTCCACCATGAAGGCCTAATGTGATATGCGGTACTGTCTCTAAACCGTTTTGTATTAACAATTCGTAACTTTTTTGAAAATCGGAAGGTGCTGCGTTCAAGCCGTACACCTCTTCAATAGTTTCACGGTTGCCGATCATATCAAAAGAAACTACATCGACCTCAGTTTTTTTAAGGTTAGAAGCAGTATCTTCATCTAAAAGTCCAGTGTGGATATTTATAAGTAAGTCCGTATCCTGTTTTATATATTTCAGCACTTCAAAATAACCCTCTAGTGGGACCTTCCCTTTTTCATCATAACCTCCGGATAGCAAGAACCCATTAGCCCCTTCAGAAGAAAGCGTTTCAGCAGTTTTCTTTAATTTTTTCGGGGTTGACACGTCGACCATGCTCTTAAGAAAATGGCCCTGACAGTGTTTACAGTTTCTGATGCATCTCTGTCCAGTCACGGATAAGCTTGGAAACTTATTACCAGGGTGATAAAAGTTCAATGTTTCCATGTTCACTTACGGTTTTAAAGGATGCTGTTATTTCTTTTTTTGGATTTGAAGGGAAATAGACTTATAAAGACCCGTAAATATTTAAATAAAGGTGAGTAGAAATCGAGAGAAAGGTCAAGATGGTTCTAGCAATAACATTGGTCTTGCTGGCCTCCTGGACTATTGGTGGGATAATCCAAACTATCCCGGATCTTGGGTTGATCGATGAAGAACCGGTTGACGATGTAAACGGTGATGGCAATAGATGGGTGATAGAAGGGGGTGATCTTTTTTCACTTTTACTTAACACGTTTTTAGCTTTGGTCATAGGGATTTTAGCTGGATCCATCATGAGCTTAGTAGTGGTTAAAAAATCAGAATTGATCAGCAAACTCTATGCCGTGGCTATCATAGCACTGGGGCTTGCTGTACTGCTCTACATAGATGTAGATATGGGACTGCCTTCGTTACTACAAGGAAGAGGGAATATCCATGAGTGGCTAGATCTCGGTGCCTTATCTGTGAGAGGGGTAACTATAGGGTTGATAACGTTCCTAGGTATAGTTCTACTTATCTTGATAATCATCTCTATAAACGCACTTACCAGCACTTCCCCCAAAGGAATCATAGACGAGTCTTTGATTTTAGAAGGTGATGAAGAAAAGAAAGAGGTCGTTGAAAGTATAACGGAAACGATGGGGAAGGCCGTAGAGGAGCTCAGCAGAGGGGATGATATCAGGGAAGTAATCATCAGAGTCTATAAAGAGATGTGCAGTCTGTTTGAAAGGGGAGGTGTTAGAAACAAGGACTCGATGACACCTCGTGAATTGGAATACTTAGCTCTCAGGACATTTGATATAGATACAAAAGTTATAGGTGATCTCACTGAGACTTTTGAAGAGGCGAGGTACAGTACTCACAACTTAGATGAGGAAGATAGGGAAAGGGTTTTGAGGGAATTTAAAGAGTTAAAATGGGAGTTAGAATGTATATTTTGAAGTCGATCTAAAATCGAGAAAGTTTTAAAAAGGGCATCAGGTTAATGATATTTAATAGGTGGAACATCTGAAGAGACATACATTATTGACGATCGCCATCGTAACCGTCTTCATAGGTTGTTGGTTGATAGGTAATGTGATATATCTCCTTCCAAGAGCCACTGAGAGAACAGCACACACGGAATTCGGGATCGAAGAGGAAGGAACCGGAGATGTTCGATCAGGTTTTACCTTAGATAGAGATGCTTGGAGATTGATCTACTTCAGTATAATCATATTTCTTGTTTCTGTAATGATAGTTTCCTATTTTCAGAACGGAACTAAAAGAGGGACTATACTGCAGGGGTTAGGTATCTTAATAATCATATCTATCACTATGATCTACCTCTTTTCCGCCGAGATGATTGCATCGTTGTCATTACCCGATGGTCTTTTCAGTGGTATCTCCTTAGGTGGAGGGGTTTTTGACACCTTATCTAAAAACATGGGGTTAATGATACTCGGACTTCTATCAAGTTCCTTCTTTTTGGTTTTTACCGCTATCAAACTGAAAGATATGTTGATATCCGATGTTTCTCACGATGAGGAGGATGAATTCGAAGGAGACCTGTCTTCTACCGTAGATGAAGCTATACGAAGCTTGTACCAGGGGAAAGACGTGAAGTCCACAGTTATCCGCTGTTATCAAAATATGTGCTACATCCTGGAGGATGAAGGTGTGTCGAACGATGAATTTATGACTCCTAGAGAACTGAAATCAAAAACAGTCCAGGAGTTGGCAGTGTCGGATGTTACAATATCCAGTTTGACCGAACTGTTCGAGAAGGGCAGATACAGTTTCCATGAACTTGATAAAGAGGACAGGCAAAAGGCTATAAATAATCTTGAATACCTAAAAAGCGAACTCGATGGTGGTAGTGCATGAACAGTAAGGAAAATAGAAATTCTAATGTTTCCATCATCTCCAACTCACCAGAAACAGATTCAATGGGTTTTGGTCTTAGAAGGTTCAGGAATTTGGAGGGTATAACAAAGTTACAGATCTTCATAATCATTGTACTTCTTGTATTCATGTTTCTCGTAGGAAATCCTGGGCAGTGGATCGTTGGGTTGATCGTCCTTGGTATAGTAGGGTTAAACATTTTTTTCAATTTGTATGGAAAAAGTGAAAAACTCGATAAGTGGGAAAGAAAAAATAAACTCGATAATATAATCCATTTGAAGATCTCTAGGACTTCGGATGTTGCTAAAAGTGCCTTTAAGGGAAAAAAAGTCAGTCAAGCCATACTTGAAGAGAAGTTGATAGATGAATTCATCAAAAAGATGATGGATAAAAAAAATTTGAACGAAGCAGAGATTAAAATTTTATTCGATAACCCGTCAAAGCTGAAGAAAGTGATAGGGGACGAAGAAATAAGCAGTTTCGTTTTGAAAGGTAAAAGTTTGAAGAAATTGTTACAAAACTTGGATGAAGACGCTTCAAAGAAAGTATTGTTCAGAGCTATAAAAGAAGATAAAGAGTACAAAAGAAAGATAGAACGATTGATCAAAAAAATGGAGGAATGGAATTGAAAATAGAAGAGATATCACGTATAGGAGATTCGCTCATAGATGAAGTGAGTAAAGTCATAGTCGGTAAAAGGAGTGTTTTGGAGAAAACGTTTTTAGGTATACTTTCCAGCGGGAACATCCTTTTCGAAGATTTCCCAGGTTTAGCTAAAACACTATTGTCAAACTGTTTCGCAGATACGCTGGGATGTGATTTTAAAAGGATACAGTTCACTCCCGACCTGCTGCCAGCGGACATCACCGGTTCTTCGATATACGACAGGAACACAGGGCAGTTCAAGATGAGGAAGGGACCGATATTCACGAACATACTGCTAGCCGATGAAGTGAACAGGGCACCTCCAAAGACCCAGGCTGCTCTTTTAGAAGCTATGCAGGAGAAACAGACAACACTTGAAGGGGAGACTTACAAACTCCAAGAACCCTTCATAGTGATCGCTACCCAGAATCCTATCGAGTACGAAGGAACTTATCCGTTACCAGAAGCTCAGGTGGACAGGTTCCTGCTGCGTTTAGAGATAGGTTATCCCAGTAAAAAAGAAGAAGTCGAGATATTGAAAAGGAGAAAAGAGAGGAAAAGAGATGACGTCGAAGTTTCCAGGGTGATAGACCCTGAAACTTTGATAGATATGCAGAGGTCCGTGGAGGAAGTTTACTTGGACGACGATATCAAGAAATATATAGTTTCCATAGTTCAGAAAACCCGAGAGAACAGAGATGTAGAAGTTGGATCTAGTCCTCGTGGCAGTTTGGCATTGATGAAATTATCCATGGCTAACGCTGCACTTCGAGGTAGAGATTTTGTCGTGCCCGATGATGTAAAGTTCATAGCAAAAGAAGGGCTATCACATAGATTGGTCCTTAAACCGGGCCCCGCCATAAAGGGGGTCAATCCCAAAGATATTATAGAAAATATCTTGGAAAATATACCAGTTCCAAAAGTGAAATGAATGAGATCTAGATACACGGCTTATCTGATAGGTTTGATCATATTCTCGCTGGTATTCGGCTCTGTGTTCAACAGTTGGGTTATATTCATCGGAGCTATAGCCGGCCTATCCGTATTAGCCGTGAGTCTGAAAGGTTATCCCCCTGAAAATATAAACCTAGAGGTATCCAGGGAAGTCGAGGAGGTAGATCTATACGAAGGAAGTACGATGTGGATCAAGATCGATATCTTGAACAAAGGGGACGACTTAAGATTCCTTGAGATCAAGGATGACCTACCATCAAAAGTTGAGGTAAATAAAGGTACGAACCATCACATCATAGAGTTGGAACGCGGTGAGAAAAAGACCATCCAGTACGAGATATCCTGTCCGTTGAGAGGAGAAGTTGAGATAGGTCCTATAGATATACGCTACCGTGATCCCCTATCGTTCTATACTAGATCATGGACGGCTGAAAACACCTTGAACATCCATGTATTGCCCGGTCTCGAGAAGATCAAAAGTGTCAACATCAGACCTAAATATACTCGCAACTGGCTGGGCAATATCCAGTCGAGTAATATCGGGATTGGTACCGAATTCTTTTCACTGCGTGAATACTTACCGGGAGACGATATAAGGAAGATAAACTGGAAAGCGACTGCTAGGAATCTGAACCCTATCACGAACGAGTACGAAGGAGAGCAGTCAGGCGATGTGATAATAGTCGTGGATGCTTTCAAGGAGGGGAATATAGGAACAGTCAGAGACAACACCATGAGAGCATCCATAAGGGCAGCGGCTAGTTTGGCTTCCAGTATTTTAGATGATCGGAACCGTGTCGGTTTGATCGTTCTCGGTGATTTCTTGAACTGGGTTTATCCCGGGTCGGGTAGGGAACACTTTTACAAGATCATGAACAACTTAAGTAGGTCTGAGAAGGGGGGAACGTGGAGACCTGATGATGCAAAATGGATATTGAAAAGGTTCTTCCCACGACGTAGTATGATCGTGTTCATATCACCGCTGATCCATAAAGATATCACCGAAACCATAGTCGATATCTGTATGAAAGATTTCGACGTCATGGTGATATCACCGAACCCGCTTCACATCGAAAGGGACATCGGAAAAGGTTATGAAAAGATCGCTGAAAAAGTATTCACCATAGAGAGAGAAAATCTGATCAATAAACTTTGGAGGTACTCAGTAGTCGTGGATTGGAATCCCAATGAACCCCTTGAAGCAGCTTTAGATGAGGTGAAAAGATACTTGAGAAGAGCCTGACCGTGGATAACTTGACCGCAAGTGTTGCAGTGCTCTTAGTGACCCTTAGTGCTGGGGTCGTTCCTAACGTTAGGTTATTCTGGTTCCTACCACTTCTAGGGGGGTCAGTTTCGATCACTGGTTTGTTCTTAGAAAAGACTGATTGGATGGACGTCGGTATCCTATTTTCCATGGCATCTTTTTTGTATTTACAGAAAGGGATTGTCTTCAACTTCACCAACTTGGTGATAGTTCTGTTGATATTCTTTTTATTATTTACTTTACTTGTGGTTGATCGAAGGGCGCTGCTCATCACACGTATAAAAAAAGAAACCGCTGGAGACGTAGAAAACGAACTTTTGAAGGAGTATGAATTTCAGTCTATCATATCTATTTCTTTTACGGTGTTCACAGCATTCATCGTATCTATCATCGGAACGGTAATAGCGGTTTACAGTTCTTTAGGTCTGGAATTGAGTCCTGACCAGGCGGTCGTTATGGTTTTGGTGCTGGCAGTATCTTTCTTTGCCATAATATATGTCATCATAGAAGTCATACCCAAGTTCTCTAGTTAGGGGCTTGGTACATTTAATAAGGGGAATTGCGTATATCGATTTGATGAAATATCAATCTAAACTCCATCAATATCATTAAATAAGTTTTTAGATATTTGGATATGAGGCGTAATCCCATGAAAGATATTATGAAGGATTTCAGGTTTGGATTTCCAACCGAATTAGAATACGGCGTAGGAAAAGTAGATATTTTAAATGAAAAAATGGATTATTTTGATAAAGCACTCATCGTAACGGACGAGGGCATCGAGAAAACTGGTATTTTAGATAAAGTGGAATCGAAACTGTTGGATACGAACCTTAAAATTTATTCGGAGGTTGAATCTAATCCAAAAGATTTTCACGTAGAAGAAGGAGCGGAAATAGCTCGAGATTTTGACCCTGAAGCTATCATCGCGCTGGGCGGGGGTAGCCCTATAGATTGTGCAAAAGGTATCGGAGTCCTGTTGAGCAGTGGAAAAAAAGATATCGGTGACTATTATGGAAGTGATACGGTAGAGAGAGAGATCTTACCGTTTATAGCGATACCAACTACAGCTGGGACGGGCAGTGAAGTCACGTTCTCTTCTGTGATTACAGACAGTGATTCTAACCTAAAAAAGAGTATAAGAAGTCCATTTATCGCACCGTACCTAAGCATCTTAGACCCGGAATTGACTACTAGTTTACCCGAAGACCTGACGGCGTACTCCGGTATGGATGCTTTCACGCATGCTGTAGAAGCTTATACAGCTAAAAATGCAACTACCTTTTCGAACTGTTTTGCTCTATACTCGATGGAACTTATTTTAGAAAATATCGAAAAGGCTGTCAAAAAACCCGACGACCTCGAAGCAAGAGCATCGATGCTCTTAGGTAGTACGATGGCTGGAGCCGCCTTCAACCACTCCGACGTGGCATCAGTCCACTGTATGGCTGAATCTTTAGGTGGGACCTACGACGCTCCTCATGGATTGTGCAATTCTATAATCCTACCCTATGTTATGGATTACAACAAAGAATATTGTACCGAGAAATATGCTAAGGTAGCTGAATTGATGGGGTGTGAATTTAAAGACGCTGTAGAAGGCGCTGAAAAAGCCGTAGAAGGGATCAAAGGGTTGAACGAGAGATTGGGTATGCCAAGCGTCGATAAGATAGGGGTTAGAGATAGTGATATCGAAGAATTGGCAAAGATATCTGCTGATAATCTTTCCAATGAGAGTAACCCTAGACCCATGGATAAGGAAGATTATAAGATCTTGTTCCAAAGAATATCTTAGATTGGTTCTTAGAGTTAGATGGGATAGCTATAAGCCTCACTCCGTAGAGGGAAGGGGATAACCGTCACAGATGGTAAACCTTTTTACTTGAATAGAACATATGACTTCGATGGCCGTTAATGAACATAGGAAAAGGTACGTTGCATTCGTGATCGAAGGTGTCTCTTGTTCTAGGAAAGAGATGATATCAGCGATCAGAGAAGTGTTCTCTCATGAAGAGTATACGGAATTCAAACCTTGGCTCACCGTTTTTGATGGTGAGAAGGGGATAGTAAGGTGCCGGCATTTGGGAAAGGAGAAGGTGGTTGAGAAGTTGAATTCTGTGGAGATCGGTGGTGGTAAGGTTAGTACTTTGGTCACTAGCGGTACTATCAAAAAGGCCAAAAAAAGGTTGTATGAAGATGAGTGAGAAGTATTGGGTGAAAGAGAGGGACTGGAAAGGGCATGTCGACGTACTGGTAGTTGACGGGTACGTTGACGAACCGGGGTTATTGGGAGTACCGCCCTACATATCACCTGAACCCAGGATGCTAGTTGGAGTTGCCGATGAATTAGATCTTTCATGGGAATATGTGACTGTAGATGAATATAGAGAGTACGGTCTTCCCTTGGGAGATATAGTCCTGGTGCACGGTGGGGTAACGGTACCTGGTAAATATCTGAGTGGTGAACCGTTGAGCGTTGAAGAGGCTGTTGAGATCGCTGATCAACCCGGTGAGACTTATCTGGGTGGACCCTTGGCAAGGTACTCTGAAGTTAGTGGGTATGATCATCAAGCTGAGAAGGATCTAGCAGCTTATTTCTACGATTCTTTGTTTGGAGAAGGTATTGATAGGTGGGCTGAAGCTGAGGAACGGGAGGATTGGTTGAAATTCGGAGCTAAAACGGTGAAGAGACATCTCATGTTCCCGGATCCTCTGTTGGCTGAAATAGAGACGTTCAGAGGTTGTCCCAGGTACATATCGGGTGGATGTTCCTTCTGTTCTGAACCCGCATATGGAAAACCTCATTTCAGGGAAAAGGAAGATATCATCGAGGAGATGGGTTTGCTATACGATTACGGTATCAGACACTTCCGGTTAGGTGGACAGTCATGTATATTCAGCTATAAAGCTGAAGGTGTCGGTGAAGTAGAGACGGTCAAACCTCGGCCTTCGGAACTTGAAGAACTGTTCAGTGGTATAGTTGATAGGTGTCCAGATATCAAAGTTCTACACGTTGATAATGCGAATCCTGCTGTCATCTCTGAATATCCTCGTAAGAGTCAGGAGATCATGGAAATCCTAGTCAATTACTGTACATCTGGTAACGTGATAGCCCTGGGGCTGGAATCGGCGGATGGAAAGGTCATAGAGAAGAACAATCTGAACTCCGATCCCCAGGAAACGAAAGAAGCCGTCAGGATCACGAACAAAGTAGGTGCTCATGCAGGGGGTAATGGCATGCCCGAGTTACTTCCAGGTATCAATTTCTTGGGAGGTCTGATAGGTGAGAGTGAAGAAACTTATGAGAAGAATCTTGAATTCCTAAA
>JBNJDY010000038.1:0-14714 GCA_051745305.1 Thermoplasmatota archaeon | reverse complement strand
CCTAGTCTGGATATGGCGACAGCCTCCTAAGCTGTAGAACGGGGGTTCGAATCCCCCTACGCCCGTTTTTTTTAAGTAGGGGATGAGAACCCTTGGGTTCGTGAGTGTATTTTGGATAAAATACACGAGCGGTTAGAAAAATTTTATATTTTTCTGAGCAGAATCCCCCTACGCCCGTTTTTTTTAAGTAGGGGATGAGAACCCTTGGGTTTCTAAAGGAATTATAATTCCTTATCTCACTCACCAGGTGTGCCTCGTGATGTGAGTGTATTTTGGATAAAATACACGAGCGGTTAGAAAAATTTTATATTTTTCTGGCAGAATCCCCCTACGCCCCCTTATAAAATAAAAAAGTTTAGTCCTGGTCTTCTTTCCTAGAATATTGGTGGACCTTATATATTATGAAGATAACGATCAAACCCAATGTCACGTATATCGACCCACCTGGACCTAACATAAAAGATAATATACCTATGAAAAGAGCTATCAATATGTAAAGAGCGATCATCTGTTTGTGTGTCATTCTAAGAGTCATATAAATTCAACATCTAAATGGGTTATTGGAAAGGGTTTTTAAAAGAGGAATTTTACTTTTATTCCTCGTCTTCCTCAGTTTTCTCTTCATCAAGTTCTTCTTCAGCTTCCTCTTCAAGTTCCTCTAGTATTTCCTCTTCATCCATTTCTTCGTCTTCTTCCTCTTCGACGTATTTTTCGATAAAGTTGATTGTTTTAATATCTAAGAACTTACGGAGATCACCAACAACGCGGTATTTACTAACGACCCAACTCTGGTCGTATTTACATTCTTCAGGAAGAACGATATCGATCGTATCATCTTCTTTACTGACTTCAAGTTCAGATTTTCTAAAATTCTTCTCAAATATTGCATTGACTAATTCCTCTTCCTCTTCCGGTTTATCAGTGATAGTAAAATCATATCTGAGCGTTTTACCTGCCAAAGGATGATTGAAATCAACTCTAATTCTACCGGCGGTTGCTTGGATTATCGTCCCTCTTCTATTATCTATTTCAACTTCTTTACCAACAACAGGATCGATACCCTTTCTATCCAATTCCCTCCTACTGAACAATTCTATCTTACCAGGATCTCTGTTTCCGATTCCTTTTTCAGGAGGGACTTCAACAGAGTTTTCCTCACCCACTTCACATTCTAATAAAGCTTCATAGAATCCTTCGACTATTTCTCCTTCTCCGATAACGAAGGGAGTGTGACCATAAGAGGTATCTTCATTAAATATTCCTTCATCTTTTGCTTTTTCTTCATCAGTGGTATCGAAGAGTATAGGCTCTTCATCCTCATTGTCAGGCATTATCCATATATCGTAATCTACGTAAACTAGGTCTCCTTCTTCCATTCCGGGCACCTATTACGGTTCAAGAAGCAGGTCCTTTTTAAGCGTTTTCGTTGAAAACTCCGTTAAATTTAACCAATATGAAATTTTAACTACCTTCATGGACTTTAAGATACCTCCTATCTTGAACGCACAACGGCTCTTAGATAAAGCCTTTAGAAGAGCATCGAAAAAACGGAAAGAAGGTGCAACCAAAGAAGAAAGCAGAAAAAAGACGAATTCAGCGAAACTGAACACGGTCGCTCATACTTTAGAAGACACTTTAAAAAGATATGAGGAATCATTTCCATCTATCGATCATCTTCCACAATTCTATCATGAGATAATTGACATCATGATAGGCGTAGATAAACTCAAGAAGAGCATAGGCGCAGTTAACTGGGCGAAACGCAGAACTAAAAGAGTTTTGATGGAATCTGCCAGGAACTTGATGAAAAAGGAAACGGTAGAGGAGATGGAACAGATAAGAAGGCAGGCATATGCCAGAACATCTTCAATACTTAATCAGATTAACGATGATCTAGAGTTTTTAGATGAGTGTAAAAAAAAGTTGAACTCTTTACCCGATATCCAAATAGATATTCCCACAGTAGTGGTGGCCGGTTATCCCAATGTCGGTAAATCATTACTTGTTTCAAAGATATCCAGTGGTAAACCAAAGGTGGCCGTTTACCCCTTTACAACTAAAGAAGTTGGTATAGGTCATTTTGAATTAGGCTATCATACATGTCAGTTGTTAGACACACCAGGCTTACTAGATAGGCCTGATGAACAGAGGAACGATATAGAAAAACAGGCCGTAAACGCTTTGGAGAGTTTAGCCGACCTTATCTTATTTTTATATGACCCTACTGGTACCTGTGGATACCCACTCGAAGATCAGGAAGCTCTCGCAGAGGAGATCAAAGAAAGTTTTCCAGATGTAAAACTCATCGAAGTCGATAACAAATCTGATATCGGCGAGAAGGATAACGCCCGTTTACAGATATCAGCCCTTGAGGAATGTAACTTGGAAAAACTGATGGATTTAATAAAAGAGGGCCTAAAATATAAATATGACCTATAATCCTGAAACTATAGATGTTTGCTAGGCTAATAGATGTAGTACATTTTGATTTCACTATGAAGGACAACGCTAGGGAATATAATCTAGCTTCTGGAGGAGGAAAGTTGTACATCACAGATGATGGACTGTTATTATCTGATGGGGAATCATGGTATCAGATCCCTCTTAAAGAAGTTAAGGACATCAGGAACTTAGATCATGATGATCCATCGTTGCTCCTAGATATGTCTAGTTTAAATGTTTTTATTCGCGGTTCTAAAGCAAATATTTTATCAGCTCTTAGACACTATCTTTTACCTTATGTAAGGTAAATTAGTATAGTAGAAATAAGAAAACGGTGAATACTACTGAAGTGGTTAAAACCGGTAAAGTCGGTATTTTTTTAGAATGGCTGAAGCCGTGCTTGATTTTCCTTTTTAATAATAAAACCAGTCCCGTATATATGACCGCTAAAAAAGGCGTCATCAATGGTGAGAATAATGCTAATGCGGCTAAAAAGGCTATTTTATCATCAAGAACCAATGACTTAAATTCTTTAAAATAAAATACTACAGCGACTGTGATCAAAAAAAACCATTTTGCAGCTAAATACATGGTAGAACTCGGCTGCAAAATAGCATCATGTCCTATCATAACGAGAATAAAAACAATCCATAGCTCCCACAGATCTTTCCTAGATGCCCAGTTCCGCATATCTAGTAATGATTTTACAGAGAAGCATCCAACTAGGAAAAACAGTGCATAAATCTGAGTTTCTGTAAAGAGCATATAAAAAAGATATTGAGAAAGGGGTATTTTTATCTTTCAGTTTTCCTTTTTGAGGGTCGGGACCTTTCAGCGCCTTTACCTTTTTTGCGAAGACCTCTCGATTTTCTTCCAGCCGAAGTCAATCCTCGGAAAACTCTCCCCTTCTGTGAATCTTTGCATATCCAGTTGATCTTTTCGTCATTTTTGATAACTGGGTGATGTGGATCTACCATTATCACTTCAAAATATTTGTTTTTTCCATCCTGACCGATCCAATATGAATTCAGTACTCTTAAGTTCGGATATTTTTTAGAAGACCTCTCTTCAGCGATACGTTGAAGGTTCTTTCTAGGGGTTATCTTTTTCAACCCTAATTTCTTAGGTTTACGTCCACCTTTTGGTCGTGTTTTATGTAAACCCCCTCTTCTTATCCTAGAACGAACTATTACATAACCCTGTTTAGCCTTATACCCTAGTTTTCGAGCTTTATCTAATCTAGTCGGTCTTTCCACTCGAGTAAAATTATCTTCTCTTCTCCATTTCTGGATACGTTCCCATTGTAATTGTTTCAAGTATCCCTGGTCTGGGTCTTTCCAAGCATCTTCTATGTACTTGTACATACTCTGCTTGTTTTCTATTTGTTCTTCATCCTCTTCTAACGTGAATTCTTCTTCTGCCATTTTGACCACTTTTTTTCTCTGTTTATGGATTCACCCTTTTACGGGCACATCTCCGGCGGGATCTTTCCCGCTACTTAAAACGGGTTTACGGGGATGGGGTATTTATCTGTTGTGCTTTTTATTCCTTTCACGTCACATAAAAAGTATAACGAAAATAGTGCCTAATACTATAAGAAGTGAGCCTAGAATAATTTTGGTAGTGATAATTTCTAGTTTTGGGAGATAACGGTAAGATAATAAGAGAACAAATAAAGGCGAAACATGCCAAATCGGGTTCACTACTACGATTCTAGCCACCGATAATGCTGTAAAATTTAGTAAAAAAGCCAGAGCACAAATTATACCTATAACGAAAAACCATTTGAAATTGGGTGTAATTATTTTAATAGAATCTAAATTCTTCGCAGTTATTATTTCGAATACGATAAACGAAGCTAACCCCCCAGCTGAACTGATAGCTAGCCCTATGAATACAGGTATCCCCTGCTGGAGACCAATTCTTGTAAAGACCCAATTGAAACCCCAAAAAACTCCGCCAATCAAAGGTATCGACAAGTTGATAACCTTACTACTTTTATGAAAATTAAGTTTCCCATTATCACCCGATACTTCCATAGAAACTAAAATAGCTCCTATCAGAAGAAATAAAATACCGATCAGATGATATACCGTAAGTGATTCTCCAAGTAGTAGTACACTTAAAACAAGGGCTACGATAATTTGAGTTTTTATCAGAGGATGAGTTTTTGATGCGCCGATACGCTGGATAGATAAAAAAATAAAGATATATCCAAGAAAGAATCCGAATAATCCGGACAAAAGAAAAGCGATGATCCCGACCAGATTAACTTGGAAAGAAGGATAGTATAATACTAGCGATAAAGGTGTCCAAAACATGAAATTGACTACTAATACTGTTCCAATTAATTTTTTAACAGACGTACTAACTGTTGATTTTCTAACCAGAACACTTTGGATAGCAACCACTAATGCACCTAACAAAGCCAGGATAGCGCCTAACAAATCTCCAACGGGTATTTCCATAGTATTCTCCAAACAAATTTTACCTCTCTAGATTTTTCTTATATTCTTCTAAATCAGGGTGAACTATTGAACCTCTATCGAGGAATTTAACATCATCAAGCCAAACCGTAGAATTCAAGCATATTCCGTCGGTGTGAGAAGGAGCATCTATTCCATCTGGAGGAGAGTTATGTGAACTCAAGTATCCTAAACCCCACTCAGTGCATCCCCAAACACGTTCGTCTTCAAGTATATTACCCGATAATTTTGCACCCGGGTTGAACCCATAACTGATGTGGGCTAATCTTTTCATATTCGGGTTGTTGAAACTATTCAGCCACTTCTCAAATTCTGCAGCGTCCCTACCGCCCTTTATCTCAACAACTTTACCTTTTTCAATCTTCATCTCTATGGGGTCTTCAAGAAGACCGATTGGCGGGTCAACCGAACCGTCAAATACTACTTTTCCCTCGATACTCTCAAGATCAGGAGTCCAAGCGATCTGTCCAGCCAAAAAATGCATACCAGGTTCACTTGCATCTCCAGCATCACAATCAACCGGATGGTCTGGATGATTTTTAAAACGGAGGTCTGTACCTGCTGGTGTGGTGACCCTAATCTTTTCAGCATTTTTTGTTAGGTTGGTCACGGTTTCCATGAAATCTTCTAACTCACTTCGATCTACCCTACCGATGGTTCTCACCATCATTTCTTCATTCAAGCCTACGAGACAGAGATACCTAAGAGTTTCATTCTCTTCCATAGCTCTTTCAAAAGGAGTGGAGTATAATAGCCATTGATTGTTGAACTCCACCCAAGCGTCGACCTCGTTTAATAGGGCCGTCAAAGCATCTATAGAGAGCATAGGATCCGCATCCTTACCCACACCCAAAGGTGAAGGTATCCATAAAACCATAGGTTTTGCACCTATCTCGAAAGCCTTTCTAGCGGTTGCGTTGATAACTCTTTCATTACTTTCCGTATCAGCAGTTATCAGAAACGTTTCACCTTCTTTTAAGTTCAAACAATCTTTTACAACTCTTTTTGCGGCCATACCTAATTCGTACTCATATAATTCAGTCATTAATATCACTCCTTTTGATTTGATTCTTCAACCATTTCTTCCTTTATTCTTTCCTTTTCTTTTTCTCTTTTTCTTTTCTTACTTTTCTCTAATATACCTGTACGCCACCATAAAAATCCAAAGAATAACAGGAATGTTATGATTGATGATGACGCTTGTTGTGCCATTATGGTCAAATACAAATCACCTCTACTAACGGTGAAAGGTCCATAACCAGTATTTGTTTCCTCTTGATAGTCCTCATTTTCTCTATCTATAGTCAATAAAAAACTGTGTTCGTACAGTTCTTCACCTATATCATTAATTTTTACTGAATATCTCTTTCCTTGATTTTGAACATCTTCTACGTAATTCATCTGATATTCAGCAACAGCCTCTTCCTCTTCTTCAACATACCAACTTAAATTTAATTGAACGGTATAATTATTGTCATGGATCAGTTCTTCATATGCCTCTTGTTTTACAATCACATCAAACTCAAAACCCTCATCTACATTTCCATGTACCTTATCAATACGACCCTGTATTAAGTTATCAGAGGAGAGCTCTTCAGGTTCTCGACCTATGTAGATCGTTTCAACCTGGTATGCAGTGAAGGTCAATCCCAATAGAATTAACGCGACTATACCTACCACTCCTATTATCTTGAAATTTTTCTCTTTGAAGACATGATAGGGTATTAAAAGAGCGAAGGCTGGAACGGCGAGATTGAATAAACAAGGGTCCACGAACAGTAATACAAATATCAAAGGTAGAGAAAAAAGGTATACAAAAATGAGATAAACAGCATATCTGTTATATTCATCCTTTAAGCTTCGTATTTCATCAAGTAGATAATCCAATGATAATTTACTCTTCGAAGGCGGTTTCATAATGAATACGTACCTCGTATCTATGTTAGTATCAGGGTATAAATATTTTATCTCCTTTTTTCATCAAATCAATAATATTGGTATGCTTATGGTTAAAATATTCGTTAAATCAACGTTCAGTTTAATTAAAAAACTTTCAAAAATTCTAAATACAGTTTCTTTCCGTTTTATATTAAATGGTAAAAGGTAGGATATTCGATATAAAACGGTTCGCGGTTCATGATGGGCCTGGTATAAGGACAACGATATTTTTTAAAGGATGCCCTATGATGTGCCAATGGTGTCACAACCCTGAAGGTAAAGATGAGGGTCTAGACCTATTTTATTATCCCGAAACATGTATGGCTTGTGGTAGTTGTATAGATGTGTGTCAATTTGATGCAATATCTGAAAAGGGTAGAAACGGACCATACATACAGATCAATAGGGAAATATGTACTAAATGTGGGGATTGTTCAGAAATTTGTCCCACGGAGTCTTTAAAACGGGCAGGTAAAATCGTGGATGTAGATCATGTTTTCGACATTATTAAAAGGTCTGATTTATTTTATGAAACATCTAGTGGCGGAGTTACTTTCTCAGGAGGAGAACCTTTCCATCAGTACGATTTTTTAAGGGCATTGATAGAAGGATGTAAAGAAGAACGAATCCACATCACGGTGGATACTTCAGGTCATGTTCAACCAGAAAAATTTGAAACGTTGATTTCCAGTATAGACCTGTTTCTTTACGATCTAAAAATCATAGATGAAAAAGAGCATCAAAAATACACTGGGGTCACGAATAAATATGTGATCCAAAATCTAAAATCACTATCTGAAAAAGGGAGAGGAAAAGACGTTTGGATAAGATTTCCCGCGATACCCGATATAACTATGACCGAATCTAATATCACGAAAATGATAGATCTTCTTTTGGATCTAAAAGGGATAAAAAGGATAGATATACTTCCTTTTCACGATGTAGAAGAAAAATATAAAAAGCTCGGCAGACCATATTTATTATCCTCAACGGTAACCGGGGCACCGACCAAAAAGGAAATAGAAGAGATGGCCCAAAGATTTCGGGAAGAGGGGTTCGAAGTTCACGTAGGTGGATGAATAGATGATGGAAACGAATATCAAAAAGGATAAAGGCAAAATGGATTCCGATATCCAAAAAGAGATGATGAAAAGACAATCTTCCATAAAACCCCTTAATCACAGGGTAGAAAAGTTAAGGGATGAGAGTGTTGAAAAACCTGTCAAAATCTCAACAGAAAGGGCTGAATTGATTACTGAATTCTATAAAGGACACGATGTGGAAGGATATCCCTTAGCTGTGCAGAGAGCTTTGGGATTTAATTATCTCATGGAGAATGTTAGTTTACCTGTGGAAGAGGGGCAGTTGATAGTAGGATTAAGGGGAACCGGTGTGAAAGAGGTACCCACTTATCCAGAAGTTTGTTGTCATAATAAAAAGGACCTCGAAATATTGAATTCAAGAGAGAAGAACCCATATAAAATTGATGAAAGGGATAGGGACCATTACAATAAAACTGTTAAATCTTACTGGGAAGGAAAAACCATCAGAGAAAAAATATTTGAAAACGTAAGTGAAGATTGGTTAAACGCCTATGAGGCAGGAGTTTTTACAGAGTTTATGGAACAAAGAGCTCCGGGACATACGGCAGGCGGAAGTAAGATTTTCAATAGAGGGCTAAAAGGCATTATTAACGAAATAGACAAAAAAATAGAAAGATTTGACCTCACCGGTGATAAAAAAACAGAACTAGATGCCATGAAAATTACAGCTGAAGCAATGATAACCTACGCTGAAAGATATGCTGATAAACTAGAACAAATGTCTGAGGATGAAAAGGATGAGATTAGAAAAAAAGAACTCAAAAAGATGTCTCAGATATGTAGAACGGTTCCCGCCAACCCACCAGAAACTTTTTGGGAAGCACTTCAGCACTATTGGTTCGTTCATGTAGGTATAGTGACGGAATCTAATCCATGGGATTCTTTTAATCCGGGACGATTAGACCAACATCTTTACCCCTTTTACGTAAAGGATGTAGAGGCTGGTAAATTAGATAGAGAAGGAGCAAAAGAACTACTAGAAACCTTTTGGGTCAAATTCAACAACCAACCTGCTCCTCCAAAAGTAGGTGTAACGGCTCAAGAGAGCAACACTTACAACGATTTTTCTAAGATCAACATCGGGGGCTTGAAGAAGGATGGTTCTAGTGGGGTCAATGAAATATCTTATTTACTTTTAGAAGTTTTGAACGAAATGCGCACTTTACAACCCAACACTGCAGTACTGACCAGCAAGAAAATCACGAATCGGTTTTTAGATAAAGCTTTAGAAGTCGTAAGCCCTGGTTTTGGTGAACCCCCATTCTTCAACCACGATGCTATAATTAAAATTTTACTGAGACAGGGTAAATCCATGGAAGATGCGAGAAATGGAGGCGTTAGCGGCTGTGTTGAAACTGGGTCCTTCGGAAAGGAATGTTACATATTAACTGGTTATTTTAATCTGCCAAAGGTGCTAGAGGTTACACTTAACAATGGCATAGACCCAAGAACTGGTAAAAAAATTGGCTTAGAAACTAGTCCCCCCTCAGAATTCGAAAGTTTTCAAGATTTGTATGAAGCTTTTATCCAACAATTAGAGTACTTTATCGACATCAAGATGGATGGTAACGACATCATCGAAGGGATATATCATGAGAATTTACCTGTTCCATTCTTATCCCTATGGATAAATGATTGTGTGAAAAACGGAAAAGATTACAATAGCGGGGGCGCCTGTTATAACACCCAGTACATACAGATGGTGGGACTAGGTACGGTGACGGACTCTCTCGCATCGATCAGATACAATGTTTTTGAAAAGGGTAGGTACGAAATAGATGAAGTTATGGAGGCATTATCCAATAATTTTGAACAATCTGAGATCATGAGACAGATATTTTTGAATAAAACCCCCAAGTACGGTAACGATGATGATTTTTCTGATGATATAGCAGTATCAGTTTTCGATTATTGTATCGATATCGTTGAAAGTTATCCTTCTACGCCTATCAGAGAAGCATCGAGGAGGGTGTATGGTCTTCCCACAACGGTTCATGTTTACTTTGGGAGTATGTGTGACTCCACTCCCGATGGAAGACTTTCTGGCAAACCTTTGTCTGAAGGGATATCACCCGTGCAAGGTATGGACCGCAATGGGATAGGTGCGGTATTTTGTTCGATATGCAAATTAGATCATGTTAAATCAGGCGGTACCCTGTTAAATCAAAAACTAGCACCGGATCTGGTACAGGATAAAAGCACGAGAAATAAACTTAGAGATCTGATGAGATCTTATTTTTATATGGATGCCCATCATGTACAATATAATGTTGTTAGTGCAGATCTCTTGAGACGTGCTCAGGAAAACCCTGAAAAATTTAGAAGCCTGATGGTAAGGGTAGCTGGATATAGCGATTACTTTGTCAATCTACCCAAGGGGCTGCAGGAAGAGATAATCGAACGGACTGAGCATAAAGGCCTTTAGATAAACTTGTTCAAAGAAGTTCTTTTTCAAGTTTAATCAGTTCAGGGAAATTAACAATTTTGCCTTGATCTAGCAGTTGTTCCCCGTCGAGCCAAACTGAAGAATTAGTACATATACCGTCGCAGTGTGAAGCGGCATCGATACCCCCTTCACGTTCATCTAAATGCTGGGAACCAACATTACCGATACCCCATTCAGTACCACCCCAAATCCTTTCATCCTCTACGATATTTCCTGTAAGTTTGGCACCTGGATTGAATCCATAAGCCATATGAGCCAATCTGAACATCATCTCGTCATCAAGACTCTCTAACCAATTCTTGAACTCTTGTGCTTCCCGGCCACCCTTTATATCGATTATCTTTCCTTTCTCGATTGTGAGTTCGATTGGGTTATCAAGCAGTCCTATAGGCGGTACAAGTGATCCGTCGAATACTATAGTGCCGTTGATGGTTTCAAATCTAGGCGCCCAACTGATCTGACCTGGAAGCATAGCTGCCATTCCGTCTTCCACTTCTCCAGTACGAATCGACACAGTCCTTTCGGGATGGTTTTCAAACTCTAGATCGGTTCCTGCAGGGGACGTGACTTTAATTTTCTTCGCTTTTTCTGTTTTTTCTCCTACGATCTTCAAGAATTTTGCTAATTTTGGTATATCAACCCTACCTATCGTCCTTACCATCATATCTGAGTTCATCTCGACAAGACAGATATATCTGATCTTGTGATTTGTTTCAAATGTTTTATCGAAGACAGTCGAATAAAGAAGCCATTGTTCATTGAATTCTATCCATACATCAGCTTCTTTTAAAGCCCCAGTGAGAGTTTTTTGTGGCAGCATATCATCGGCTGCTTTTCCGACTCCCTCGGGAGTGGCAGTCCATATCACCATGGGTTTTCCACCAGCACTGAAAACCTCAGTCGCAGTTGCTTTTACAACATCTTCATTCGAGTTTGTATCAGCGGTAATTACGACATTTTCACCTTTTTCAACTCTCATTATATCTCTAACTAAAGTTCTTCCAGAAAGACCTAATTCAAAATCATATGCCATGTTTTTCACCTATATTTGTATATTACGTCAAATAAGATATTTATACTTTGTGAAAATTTTATAATAAGTGTTAGATTTGGAAAATTTTTATCATCATTATGAAAAATTATATTGTTATTAGTTAATCTAAAATAAGCCTTTTAAGCACTTAATAAACCACACTATACAAAAGATTACTCTAATTATATATATACGGAACAACGTGTATATTTACAGAAAAGAGGTTTATTCCATGAAGAAAAAAATTCGATGGATAATAGCGCATCCTCTCGATGAAGATGTATTTAAAGAAGAGACACAGAAAATACTTGACAGTTGTAAACAGAAGGACACTGAAGTTGATGTTGTATCTTTGAATGGCAGGAAAGGGCCTCAACACCTGGAATATCATTTCTATGAAGACTTAGTTTTGATGCCTTTATTGAAAAAGATCAAGGAGTCAGAAGAAGAAGGTATAGATGCTGCAATCATTGGATGTTTTTACGATCCAGGACTACAAACTGCTAGAGAGATATGTGATGACATGATAATCGCAGGACCGGCTGAATCAAGCATGAATATTGCTTCTACGTATGGACACAAATTCTCTATAATCGTCGGAAGGAAGAAATGGATACCACAAATGGAAAGTAACGTAATCAAATATGGTTATAAGGATCGCTTAGCATCATTCAGGAGTTTAGGACTCGGAGTACTTGATTTCCACAAAGACGCTGGAAGTACTGCAAATATCATCAGAAAAGAAGCCAAAAAAGCTGTAGAAGAAGATAATGCGGAAGTGATAATACTTGGATGTACAAGGCAGTTTGGCTTTTATAAAGAATTACAGGATGAAATAGGGGTACCCGTTATCGATACTATCCTAGCTCCATTCAAATATGCAGAATTGATGGCGGAATTAAAAAATAGATTCGGTTGGAAACAGAGTAAGGTAGGTGGTTACGAATCACCACCAAAAGATGAGATGGAATCCTGGAATCTATTAGATGAATATTTTTGATCGATTGATTTAAAATCTCAGTATATCACTTTAGAAAATCATGGTAGATATTAGCCATTTTTTTAGCTATTTTTACCATATCATCTTCATCCATCCCTCGGTGAGTTACTTCAGCAACACCAATTCTACCAGAGGTATCTATAAATATATTTTCTTTTTCAAGTCTTCTACAAAATTTTTCTGAAGAATTTGAGTCCATATCTAGGAATATCTGATGAGATTCGGTATACCCTTTATTTGAAAATCTCATGGGAACACCAAAATCTTCTAAGGAGGTAGCAAGAACTTTTGCGTTTTTAACCACTCTTTCACCATATTGTTTATCTTTAAGCATTTCCTCAAGAACTATTCCAAGAGCCGCTATTCTATTGACATGGGGATTATTTACAAGACCTGCACCTATACCGTGTTCTTTTTCTTGATAAGGTCTTATCTTGTCCGCATATTCTTTACTATTTGTTAGGATAATTCCACCTTGCGGTCCGTAAAAGGATTTATGAGTGCTTCCAATTAGTATGTCAGCTCCTTCTTTCAATGGGTTCTGAAATTGACCAGTAGCTATCAACCCTAGAACGTGAGCTCCGTCGAAAACTAGAGGTTGTGTCTTAGGTATCAACTTAGATATAGTATTCAATGGATATGGGAAAGGTATACACGAATCTCCTAAAAGAGTAAGTTCTGGTGTTTTATTTTCATACGACTCTTTCATCTTATCGACATCGATTTCAAATGATTTTTCTTTCACTGGTATGTCGAACCTATGTCGATTGAATCTCTCTAATGCTAAAGGGTATCCGCCATGTTGGGTAGGTACCATTGCTACATCATCACCTGGATCAGTGAACGAGAAGACCACGTTCAAGTCACAGATATTTCCCGATATAGGTGTTATGAAAGCGTATTTCACACCAAATAATTTCTTTGCTAATTCTTCAGTTTCTCTCAATATCTCAATTATGTATTTAGAACCACCGTAATGATCAGAATGGTATCGTCCGGCTAGATCAGAAGAAAGAGCATCTCTGACTTCTTTTGAGATAAAATTTTCCGAAGCGATAAGATTCAATCCATGGTCTCTGATTTTTTCATGTTTTTTTATGAACTCGGTGATTTTAGATGCATTCATGATTCCATCTTCCTTGTGTATTCTTCACAAATTGAAGTTACTAATCTCCAAAGTTTTTCAACGGATTCGATTTCCACTTTTTCTTCAGGTGTGTGAACACCTTTTAGCGTAGCACCAAAAGAGATCATATCCATACCTTCAAATTTCACTGATATAACTCTAGTTTCTAAACCAGCGTGCATTGCACCAACCTTTGGTTCATCTCCAAATGATTTTTCGTAAACACTATTAGATATCTTAAGTATCTCTGAATTTGTATCTACTCTCCATCCAGGGTAAGCTGTACTTTCTTCAACCGTTCCCCCAAATTTTTCAGCTATTATCCGTATCCTGTCTCTAGTCGCTAAAATTTCGGACAATGAACTACTTCTAGTCATCATAGTCATCGCTACTTCATCACCTTCTATTGATGCTGTCGCAAGATTAGTAGAAGTTTTGACTAGACCCGGCACTTCTTGATTCATCGATAAAACACCATGAGGGAGAGCTAGTATCACTTCTAAGACTTTTTTAGAATCTTCTTGTTTAATGATTTTTCCATTATCCAAATCAACTGATTTTATATCGATAATCAAATCTTCTTCAACAGCAGAATATTCCTCCTTTACCTCAGAAAATATTTCCTCTATTTTTTTTATAGTTTCTTTCGAGTCCCCCTCGATTTTTAAAACCATCTTAGAATGCATTGGTATAGTATTCTTTTTGTTTCCACCATCAAAGTGATTTATCATAATTGGTTTACTATCTAATTTCTTGTTATAAACCTCGTAGATGGTTCTAGCCATTATTTTTATGGCATTCCCTCTTCCTTTATGTATATCGAGTCCGGAATGACCTCCCTTTAATCCATCAATACTTATTTCGTAGAATCCTTCATTATCTGTTTCTTCGTATCTTATTGGTATCTTGATAAAGCTATCCCCAGAACCAGCACAACCGATGGTAAAAGTACCGAATTTCTCGCTGTCCAAATTGATCAGAGTTTTTCCTTCAAAGTATCCTGGTTTTAGTCCTTTAGCTCCTATCAGACCTATCTCTTCTCCAACGGTGAAAAGGAATTCCATAGGTCCATGGGTCAATTCATCATTGGTGATCATAGCTAGTGATATAGCGATCCCGATACCGTTATCAGCCCCTAAG